>CAJKJS010000204.1 GCA_905200265.1 uncultured Oscillospiraceae bacterium | reverse complement strand
CCTTCATATGAATTTTTTGGGCTGATTGCCTCGAACCAGCGCCCTGTTTTCAGGCTTTCCTCCAGGCCTGCACCGCCGCCTGCATCACGTCCCGCAAAGAGACACCGGTTTTTTCGGCGACGTCCTTTGCCGATTCATATTCCGCGTACGTTTTTGTCACATCGCCAAAACGGCAGACTTTCACCAGCACGTCACCATACGGCGTTGCCACACTGGCAT
This sequence comes from uncultured Oscillospiraceae bacterium, assembly GCA_905200265.1. Taxonomy (GTDB): domain Bacteria; phylum Bacillota; class Clostridia; order Oscillospirales; family Acutalibacteraceae; genus Heritagella. The sequence goes on along the minus strand of CAJKJS010000204.1, from coordinate 3,493 downwards.
TTTGCCGTTCCATCACAAACCGCTTTTTCGTTTCATACCGCACTCCGATAGCCGTGGTATCCAGAAACAGCTGACGGGCCATACCCTTTTCCTGCCCCGGACGGCACAAAATGGTAAACTGCCAAGCCGGACGGCCTTTTTTCATGTACAGGGGCGAAAACGCGGCATCCAGCGCACCGTTTTGCAGCAAATGTTCCCGGCACAGAGCCAGTTCTTCCCCGGTAGCGTCGTCGATGTGGCTAGTCATTTCCACCACTTCATCCGGCGTGTCAGACTCACCCATTTGGGGCTCAATCAGCATGGCACGCAAAATGTTAGCATGGGCAAAATCTTTTTTCCCGGCGCCTACGCCGATTTTCCGCACCGTAAAGGGACCTGGCTTTTCATGCCGGGCCAGTGCCGTCAAAATCGCTGCGCCAGTGGGCGTCACCATTTCGCCGGGAGCTTCGGTAATCCGCAGCGGAAAACCGCCCAGCCGGGCCAGTTGCATCACGGCCGGGGCCGGCACCGGCATACGCCCGTGGGCACAGTTTACCCACCCGGTTCCTTCGTACACCTCACTGTGGCAGATTTCCTCTATCCCCAGGTTATCCAGGCACACACACGCGCCCACAATATCCACAATGGAGTCCACCGCACCCACTTCGTGGAAATGAACTTCTTCCGGCGGCAGGCCATGCACCGTACCTTCGGCTTCGGCCAGTACCCGGAAGACCTTTTCTGCCATTTGTCTGGCGCGGGGCGTCAGATCCCCGTGGGACAAAATCTCCAGAATCTCCGGCAAGCCCCGGTGTACATGAGGATGGCTGTGGTCATGATGGTGATGATGATGGTGGTGGTGATCATGATCGTGTTCGTGATCATGGCTATGCTCATGGTTATGTTCGTGATCGTGTGCATGTTCGTGATCGTGCCCGTGGTCATGCGGATGGCCGTGCCCATCCCCCATTTCGTCCAGCTGCACGTCAAAATCCGTGGCCATCACACCCATTTTATTGACCCGGCTGATATGCAGCGTATACCCCGGCACCTGTAAACTTTCCAGCGCATGGCGCAATACCTCTTCGCTGGCGCCCAAATCCAGCAGCGCGGCCACCGTCATGTCGCCGCTAATGCCGGAATAACATTCCAAATACAGAGTTTTCACAGATGCTCCTCCTTTTTTGCTGCGTTTGTAACCAACCGGTTGATCTGGGCCGCCTGATAACCGCCGCCAAATCCGTTGTCAATATTCACCACGCTGATCCCGGCCGCGCAGGAATTCACCATGGTGAGCAGAGCCGACAGTCCGCCAAAATTCGCACCGTACCCCACACTGGTGGGCACAGCGATGACGGGTTTATCCACCTGGCCGGCCAGTACCGATGCCAGGGCTCCTTCCATACCGGCCACCGCTACAATGGCATTGGCATGGCGAATGTCCGGCAAGGCCGACAACAGCCGGTGCAGCCCCGAAACGCCGATATCAAAGATCCGCAGCACTCTTGCGCCGCACATTTCGGCGGTAACCGCCGCTTCTTCCGCTACGGGAATATCGGCTGTGCCGCCGGTGCACACGGCAATCAGTCCGGGGCGTTCGCTTTCGGGCTGCATGCCCACGGTGACCGTACGGGCCATTTCATTATACACAGCCTCAGGCACCAGCGCCCGGGCTGCTTCATACTGTTCCCTACTGGCACGGGTGGCCAGTACCGTTCCGCTGCGTTCATACAAATGCTGAAAAATTTCGGCCATATGCGATACGGTTTTGCCCTGGCTGAAAATCACTTCCGGGAACCCGGTGCGCAGGGCCCGGTGATGGTCCAGCCGGGCATACCCCATATTTTCATACGGCAGAGTTTTCAGCTGTTCCATGGCCTGTTCCACCGAACAGTCCCCTGCCTGTACGGCCCGCAACAGTTCTTCGGTTTTCACGGGTCGATCGTCTCCTTTCCGGCCGGCTTAGCGCCGGTTTTCCCCCGGAGCTTTCAGCCCCAGCGGTTCATCCATACTGCCGGACCGGAACCCTTCCAGGTCCAGCGTCACATACCAAAATCCCATTTTCTTAAAGGCCGACACCACCGCTTCCCGCAGCGCAAAAAAACGCGGCAAATCCTCAGGCGGTACCTCAATACGGGCAACGTCTCCATGCAGCCGCACGCGCCCACCGGGGAACCCATTTTCTTTTAACCAGGTTTCCCCCCGGTCAATTTTCTGCAGCGCTTCCCGGGTGATGGGCGTTCCGTAGGGCAACCGGGTCGCTAAACAAGGCGTGCTGGGCTTTTTCTGCACAGAAAGGCCCTGTTCCGCTGCCAGAGCGCGCACCTGAGCTTTATGAAAGCCGCACAAAAGCAAGGGGCTTTCAATCGAAAGCTCCTCTAGGGCCCGCAATCCCGGCCGGTAGGCAAGCTTATCGTCGGCATTGGTCCCGTCGGCGCAGGCTCCGTACCCTATGGCACGGGCCCGCTCCCACAGTTTTTCGAACAACCGCTTTTTGCAGTGATAACACCGGTCCGGCGGATTCTGCATAATCGCCGGATCGGCAAATTCATCGATGTGCACGACGGTCAGCGGCGTGTGCAGTTCGTTACACAGGCGTTTCGCTTCGCTTTCTTCCGCCGGGGGATGCAGCTGGGTGGCAAACAAGACGGCTTCCACCGGCTTTGCCGGATGCAGCGAAACCGCCGCCGCCAATACCACCGCACTGTCCACTCCGCCGGAAAAAGCCAGACACAGCCCCTTTTCGCACAAAGGGCGCAGCGCCTCGCGCAAAGAGTCCCACTCGCGGCTCATATTAAAACTCCGCCGTACCCGTCGTACGCGGGAAGGGCAGTACGTCGCGAATATTGGCAATACCGGTCAAATACATAATCAGCCGTTCAAAACCAAGGCCGAACCCGGCGTGTTTGGTGCCGCCATACCGCCGCAGATCCAGATACCACCAGTAATCTTCCTTATTGAGTCCCAGTTCTTCCATACGGGCCGTGAGCACGTCCAGCCGCTCTTCACGCTGGCTGCCGCCGATGATTTCGCCAATGCCGGGCACCAGCATATCCACAGCCGCCACGGTTTTGCCGTCGTCGTTCTGCCGCATATAGAAGGCTTTGATCTCTTTGGGATAATCGGTCACAAACACGGGCTTGCCAAACACCTGTTCGGTGAGGTATTTTTCGTGTTCCGTCTGCAAGTCGCTGCCCCAGGATACTTTGTATTCGAACTTATCGTTGTTCTTCTGCAAAATCTCAACCGCTTCGGTATACGTAACCTGAGCAAAATCGCTGGTGGCCACATGAGTGAGCCGCTGCAGCAGACCCTTGTCCACAAACTGGTTAAAGAACTGCAAATCCTGCGGGCAGGTGTCCATCACGTACCGAATCACGTACTGAATCATATCTTTCGCCACCTGCATGTCTTCCTGCAAATCGCAGAAAGCCATTTCCGGTTCGATCATCCAGAATTCCGCTGCGTGGCGCTGGGTGTACGATTTTTCGGCACGGAACGTGGGCCCGAAGGT
>CAJKJS010000203.1 GCA_905200265.1 uncultured Oscillospiraceae bacterium | reverse complement strand
GGATTATGAATCTTGCGATTTTCTCTATTTTTTTGTTGCATCGGCTTGTACTTTTCTTTTTTCTCTTCTATAATGGGGGATATGACAAAAGGGCCCTCAAACGCCTTGCTATGGTTTCTTCTTTTTTAATGTGTAAGAAAGAGGAACTTTGCGTATTGCGAATAGCACCGGCATCATCGACTAAAGGGGCTGAACTTCTTTACCTGTCATAATCAACTTATAATAGGAGGCATTCATTCATGCTGTATCGACAAATGCTGGAACTTTTTGACATGCTCGACCGTCCCCAGGCTTGTGGGGAAGAGGTAAAAAAGCTGATGCTGGAACGGGGTGCCGATGAAGTCACCGTCCACACGGTAGAAGGCACCGATGACAACGGGAACAAAGGAACAACCGATTGCATTTGCATTTTGGTAAAAGGCAAAAACGGTAAATCCAGCGGCGGCACGGCCCCCACCATGGGTATTATTGGCCGGCTGGGCGGACTGGGCGCTCGTCCCGAAATGATCGGCTTTGTTTCTGACGGTGACGGTGCGCTGGCGGCTTTGACCGCCGGGCTGAAAGTGGCCGAAATGAAGAAAAACGGCGACGTACTGGAAGGCGATACCATTATTTGCACCCATATCTGCCCCCATGCCCCCACGGCGCCCCACGACCCGGTGCCGTTCATGGGTTCTCCCATTGATATGGAAGCCATGAATAAATACGAAGTGGACCCGCGTATGGATGCCATTCTCACCATTGATACCACCAAGGGCAACAAAATTATCAATGTAAACGGCTTTGCCATTTCGCCCACGGTTAAAGACGGCTGCATTCTGGCAGTCAGCGACGACCTAGTAGAAACCATGATCCGTGTAACCGGCAAAATGCCTGCCGTATTCGCTCTGGCCCAGCAGGATATTACCCCCTATGGCAACGGCCTGCATCATCTGAACAGCATCTTGCAGCCCGCCACCGCCACCCATGCGCCGGTTGTGGGCGTGGCTATCACCGTGGAACAGGCTGTTGCCGGGTGCGCTACCGGGGCTTCCCATGGCAATGATGTAGAAAGCGCCGCCCGCTATGCGGTGGAAGTGGCTAAGTACTACACCCAGGGCAAGTGCAGCTTCTACGATCCGGAAGAACTGGCTTTGCTGAAAAAGCTGTACGGCCCCATGGATCAATTTATGACGATGGGCAACGCCTGAGAAAGGGCGCCCGAAAGGAGACATGTCCCATGAAAAAGAGAACCCTTGCCATCATTTCCATTGGCCAGACCCCCTGTGTACGGGACCACGACGACATGCTCACCCGTCTGCCGGAGGATATCGAAATCCGGCAGTACGGTGCGCTGGATGATCTAACCCCGGATGTTGTGCTGCGTGACTATGCGCCCAAAGAAGGGGATGAAGTCCTGGTTTCCGGTATGCGGGGCGGGCTGCGGGTGCGGCTGGCCGGGCATATGATTGTGCCGCTGCTACAGCAGCGTATTTATGAAGCCGAAAAAGACGGTGTGGATGCCATTTTGCTGCAATGCACCGGGGAATTCCCTCATTTTGAACATCATGTGCCCCTAATCCTGCCCCAGCAGATTTTGAATACGACCGCCGCTCAACTGGCCGATGGTGGCCGGGTGGCTGTGATTCTGCCGGACCCAGACCAGGTGGAAGACGGCATTCGTCGCTGGAAAGCCGCGGGGGTCGACCCCATTGTGGTATCGTCGTACCCGGCCATGGACCATATTGACCACCTGCGTGAAGTGGCAGCTTCCTTAAAAAACAGTGGGGCATTATTTGTCTGCTTTGACTGCATGGGTTTTACCCAGCAAATGAAGACCGTTGTCGAACAGGAAAGCGGCCTACCGGTGCTGCAACCCCGCACACTGGTTTGCGCGGTAGCAGCCGAACTGCTGTCTACGCTGGAACGCACCTGCCCCTGATCGGCTTCTAAGGTAAGAAAGGAAGCGACCCTATGGCAACCAAACAGAAAACGCTGGCGCTTTTGACCATTGGCCAATCGCCCCGGGTGGATTTAACCGACGACGTGCTCAGCCGCTTACCCGACGATATCCGGATTGTGGAATATGGCGCCCTGGACCCGTACACACTGGAGGAAGTCACCGCCCGATTTTCCCCAAAAGAGGGGGATGAAGTACTGGTTTCCCGCATGCGCGACGGCCGCCAAGCGAAATTTGCCGGCCGGTGCGTAAATCCTCTGTTACAGGCTTGTATCGAAAAAGCCGAAGGGGAAGGGGCCGACGCCATTTTGCTGTTGTGCACCGGGGAATTCCCCCGGTTTACGCACCGGGTTCCGTTATTGGCACCTCAAAAGCTGTTTCAGTTCACCGCAGCCCAGTGGGCTGACGGAGGAACGGTCGCTGTAATTGTGCCCGATCGTGACCAGGTCCATGATGCCCAAAAGCGCTGGAGCTGTGGCGGGGTAAAACCGGTCATCACCTATGCGTCGCCCTACGGGCCCCTTTCTGCTATTGAACAGGCCGCCAAATCCCTGCAAGGAAGCGGGGCTGCGTTTGTATGCCTAGATTGCATGGGATTTTCGCAACATATGAAAGCCCGGGTGGCGGCGCTTAGCGGACTGCCCGTGCTGCTGCCCCGCACGTTAGCGGCTTGTGCCGCGGCGGAGCTACTGTCCGAAGAAGAACGGCCACCGCGTACGACGCAAACGGCCAAATAAGTATACGAAGAAAAGAGGAACCTTCATGGCAACCGATCCCAAATTTCGCCAAGGCTGCGAAATCATTTACGAAAAATGCATGGGGTTAAAACCGGGGGAGCGCGTCCTGATTCTGACGGACGATGAAAAACGCCCCTTAGGCGACGCCCTATATGAAACGGCCCGTGACTTGGGTGCAAAGCCCGTATTGATGCAAATGCCGGTATGCGGCGTATCGGGACAGGAACCGCCCGCCGCCGTGGCCGCCGCTATGCTGGAAAGTGACGTGGTCATTGCCCCCACCTGTGATTCCATCACCCATACCAACGCCCGGATTCAGGCGGCCAAAAAAGGGGTGCGCATCGCTACCATGCCGGGTATTACCGAAACCATGTTCAGTGAAGGCCCCATTCGTGCCGATTACAGCGAAGTGGCCCGCATTACCGAAGTGTATACGAACCTGCTCACCAAAACCAACCATGTGCGGGTTGTCACAGCCGGCGGCCACGAACTGCACTTGGATCTCACCGGACGGGCTGGGGTACCCAGCAAGGGCGTCTATCTGAATCCCGGTGAAAGCGGGAACCTGCCCAGCGGCGAAGCTTATGCGGCGCCGGTGGAAGGCACCGCAAACGGCACGTACTGCATTGACGCCATTGTGCTGGACGGTGAAATGACCACCGATCCCGTGGTATTTACCATTGAAAACGGTCATATCACGAAGATTGAAGGCAAAAACGCGGCGAAGGTGGAAGCCATGATTCCCCAGCATGAGCTATCCCGTTGTGTAGGGGAACTGGGGATTGGTACCAACCCCATGGCCAAACTCACCGGTGTGATTTTGGAAGACGAAAAGATTTACGGTTCCGTGCATGTAGCTTTCGGAACCAACACCTCTTTTGGCGGTACCATTAAAGCCCCGTCGCACATCGACTTTGTGGCGCTGGGACCCACGGTGTACTTTGACGATGTCAAAGTAGCCGAAGGCGGACAGCTTCTGATTCATGAATAAAACTTAAAAAAGAAAAATCCCGTTTTCCTTTTCGGAAATGCACTTGTCAAGCGAAAGTAGACACAGAAAAACAGTTTAGGGGAAGCCCCGTT
>CAJKJS010000202.1 GCA_905200265.1 uncultured Oscillospiraceae bacterium | reverse complement strand
CAGTTCATTTTTCGGGAGCCGTTTTTTGTTAAAGTTTTAAACGACTATTTTGCATTCTGTTAATAAGTCTGCTGAAGGGGAGGTGGACAAAGCACAGCCTTTTAGGAAACTGCTTCATTTTTCCCCGTAGTAGAAAGCTTCACCCATTCGTTTCCGGGGGTTAATAAATAAACTTCTTCCCCTAACGTGCGCTTCCAAGTGGTCCCCACACACCGGGTCTGTAAAGTCAAGGTAGTAAAATTGCGGGACAACATCTCATCAAACTGAATAAACAGGCATCCGGTATCCCCCGGGGTTACGGCTGTATCGGAAAAGCTTACTTCCACCGAAAACTGCTGAGCCAGATCTTCACTGATCATAGCACAGGTCTCTTCATCCCACAGGAAATCATTATCGAAAGATTCTCCCACCGAAATACGCACGTGGGTTACCTCTTCCCCACGTTCTATCGCCTGCTCCACAAAGGAGGTACAAATGTCACCATACAGCCTTTGAATGTCTTTTTTTCCATACCGGCAGAAAAACGTATTCACAAGCAGCAGTAAAACGGTAAGGCCCATCGCCGCTACCAATATCCCAACAAAGGCCCCTTTTTTTCTTTCAGTCAGTTTCATGATGCCGGTCCTCCCGGTTTTGAGGTTCAGGCTGTGGGTCATCTTCGTCCCAGGATTCCACACCCATGTAAATACCAAAAGCAGCCAGCACAATGCCCGCCGCCGAACAGGCTACGGAAATATCCTCAATTTGCATCATGGAGGTAGCCGCCCCAATCAGGAACAAAACCGCTCCTAACAGGAAAAAGCCCCAGGCCATGCGGTAACTCAGTGCATATTTCATTTTTACTCCTCCGTAAATAACGCCTGGCTCAATACCTCGAAATCATCCAGCGTCAACTGCTCCGCCCGAGCCGCCGGGGGTAATCCGGCTTGTTCCATGGCCTTTATGACTCTCGCCTTATCCATGGATAGCCCTGCCGATAAACTATTGACAGCTGTTTTTCGCCGTTGGCCAAAGGCGGCGCGTACCACCCGGAACAGCTGCTTTTCTTCCACAGCGGAAAGCGGGTGCTCGTAGTCACCGGGCTGGCGGATATCCAGCCGGATCACCGCCGAATCCACATGGGGCGCCGGCATAAAACTGCCTCTGGATACTGAAAACAGCACTTTCGGTTCTGCGTAATACCGCACCGCCGCACTCACGGCGCCACAGGCCCGCTCGCCCGGCCGGGCACACAGCCGTTGGGCCGCTTCTTTCTGCACCATCACGGTTAAGCTGCGAATCGGCAGCCTCTCTTCCAAAAAGCGCATGATCACCGGGGATGTAATATAGTATGGCAAATTCGCACACACAATCACATCTCGTCCGGCAAATTCCTGCTGGAACAGAGCCGAAAGGTCTAACTGCATCACGTCACCCTGTACGACTGTTACATTGGAAAAATCCTGGAGAGTTTCTCCCAGCACAGGCAAAAGCCGTTTATCCAGCTCAATGGTGACAACTTTATCACACCGGGCGGCCAGTTCCCGGGTGAGCACCCCGATGCCCGGCCCCACTTCCAGCGCGGCCACTCCGGGGCCTGCGCCACCCAGTTCCGCCATACGGGGACACACCGTGGGATTGATCAAAAAATTTTGCCCCAGGCTTTTGGAAAACCGGAAGCCGTGGCGTGTGAGGATTTCTTTCACTGTTGCAATATCGGACAGATTGTTCATGAATATTCTGGTACTCCGCTTTTTTCGATTTGTTTCATTGTACCATCGCCCCACATAAAAGTAAAGCACCCCCGCGTGCCGCAATTCCCCATTGCTTTTTTCTTTTCCCCATGGCATAATAGGAATAATGAAAGAGGTGACAGCTCCATGATGATATCAACCAAAGGCCGTTATGCCCTACGGGTTATGATCGACTTGGCCCAGCACAATAACGGCTCGTTTATTTCATTAAAAGAAATCGCTGCCCGGCAGGGCATCTCCATGAAATACCTGGAGATGATCGTCTCCTTGCTGCACAAAGGCGGTATCGTACAAAGCCAACGCGGAAAGGAAGGCGGTTACCGGCTCAGCCGTCCAGCCAATGCCATTACCGTGCAAGAGATTATGCATGTAACAGAAGGGTCTTTGGCACCTGTACAGTGCTTGTCCGGAGAAAAAGGCCCCGCATGTGACCGCAGCGATGCGTGCCTGACGTTACCTATGTGGCAAAAACTTGACGCACTGATTGACGAATACCTGTCCGCGATTTCCGTGCAGGATTTGCTGGAAGGCCATCTGCCAACGTAAAATGGATACCTCCATACAAAAAAACCGGCCTGTGCTTTTACAATAAAGCACGGGCCGGTTTTTTTCTTAACTATATCAGGACTGTAATGGTCTTACGCCTTTTCAATCAGGCTGCACACCAAATCGCCCATTTCGCTGCACGAAACACGCTGCATCCCTTCCACCCAAATATCCGGGGTACGAGCTGTTTGCAGCGCCTTTTCCACCGCCCGGTCAATCGCCGCGGCGGCTTCGGGCTGCGACAGGGAATATTTGAGCATCATCGCGACCGACAGAATCGTCGCCAGGGGGTTCGCAATGCCCTGTCCGGCAATATCCGGGGCGGAACCATGAATGGGTTCATACAACCCGCTGTTCGTTTCGTTGAGGGAAGCCGATGCCAGCATGCCAATGGAACCGCTGATCATCGATGCTTCGTCCGACAGAATGTCGCCGAAAATATTGCTGGTCAAAATCACATCGAACTGGGCGGGGTTGCGCACCAGCTGCATGGCGCAGTTGTCCACATACATGTGGGACAGCTCCACTTCGGGGAATTCTTCCCGGCCAATGCGGCTGACGGTTTCACGCCACAGGCGGGACGATTCCAGTACGTTGCTCTTATCGACACTGGTCACTTTCTTATGACGCTTCATGGCCATGGAAAACGCCACCCGGGCAATGCGTTCAATCTCTTTGACGTTATACATTTCCGTATCAAACGCCGCCGGGATACCGTTATCATCGCAGCGGCCACGTTTCCCAAAGTAGATGCCACCGGTGAGTTCGCGCACTACCATAACATCAATGCCGGCGCCTACAATATCCGCCCGCAGGGGGGAGGCATCCCGCAGCGCTTCAAAAATCACAGCCGGGCGCAGGTTGGCAAACAACCCTAAGGCCCCACGAATGCCCAGAAGCCCTTTTTCGGGACGGTTTTCGCTGGGCTGGTTGTCCCACTTGGGACCGCCCACAGCACCCAGCAAAGTGGCGTCCGCCGCTTTGCAAACTTTCACCGTCTCCTCCGGCAGAGGTACGCCGGTTTCATCAATGGCACAGCCGCCCAGCAGTGCGGGGGTATACGTCACACCAAAACCAAAAACACTGGCGGTTTTATCCAGTACTTTGACTGCTTCATTTACAATTTCGGGTCCAATGCCGTCGCCCCGCAGGACGGCGATTTGATAGTTTTTCATGTCAAATCCTCCTTACTTATCCATCCGGCAAGCCCGGTTGATTGCACAAATGATGCCCTTGATCGAAGCCAGGCTGATGTTGCTGTCACGCCCCACGCCGAACACGGTGTTGCCCTTGGGCGTACGAATTTCGATATAGGAAAGAGCCTTGGAATCGGCGCCGGTGGTCATGGCGTGTTCGCTGTAGGACACAAAGTGATAATCGTGAATGCCCACGGTAGACAGCGCCCGGAAGAATGCGTCAATTGGCCCGTTACCAGTACCGGAGATCGCGTGGTCTTCGTGGTGGAACCGGATGGTTCCTTCAAAATGCACCA
>CAJKJS010000201.1 GCA_905200265.1 uncultured Oscillospiraceae bacterium | reverse complement strand
TATCAGCTGTTTGAAGCTTTCATGGAACAAGAGCAGCTGGACCCGGTTACCGCCAACCGGCTGCTGAAAAAAATCTTATTTATGCTACGTAACAAATCAAAATCTGATGATCCCACAAGGAGGAACCAAAAATGAAAAAATTGTTTTTACTTATCGCGACACTCTTATTATTGTCGGCTGCCCTTCTGACCGGCTGCCAGTCTTCTTCTATTAACCTGATGGATTATGTCACCGTCACTTTCAGCGGTCTGGATGGTCAGGGATATGCTTCCTGTACACTGGATTCTGTCGCATTAGAAAAACAACTGCTTGGTGACAAAGCCGGACAACTCACCCAAGAAGCGGTAGAAAAAACGGCCGCCATTGCCCAGTTTGAAACTTCGCTTACATTTGAACCTGACCGTCAGGATACCCTTTCCAATGGCGACACCGTTACCGTCACGGTTACGGGTGACAGTAACCTGGCACAGCAATTGGGAATCTCCGGTTTGGAAAGCACAAAGTCTTTCTCGGTGGAAGGATTACAGGAACCCATTGAAGTGGATGCTTTTGACCCCTCGTTTTTCAACACAGAAAACGGTGTGTGCCTAACATGGGAAGGCACCGCTCCTAACGCCAGTCTTTCCATTGTAAACACCTGCCAGCAGGAACCTGTTTCTTATATTACCTATACCGCTGAACCGGCCCAGCATTTGTCGAATGGCGACACTGTGACAATTACCGCTTCTTTGCCGTCGTACATGGCAGAACAGGGATACGTGCTAAAAAGTACCGAAACAACCCTGACCGTCGAAAATCTGGATACGCTGTTTACTGATTTTGCCCAGTTAAGTGAAACAGACCAAAAAGCTGCCCAGCAGCAATGGAGCGATTTTTTCTACACCACCTTTGAAAACCGGATTATCTTTTATCTATCTCATGGCGGAACGGTCGATTTGGTACAAAGCGACGATGTCACCTGTGACAACCTCACTTTTTCGTCCGATGTCATTGCAGTCCCCGATCAGGGAGTGACCCTGATTCCGTTCACCGTTGATATAAAAGGCCGTTTTGACTGGTGGGAGCATATGTACTATTCATCCAAAATTGAAAAATCGTTTCCCAATGCTACAGGGTATCTGGTTCTGTATAATGCCCGGTTGGACGATGAGGGCCATTGGATCAATTCCACGGATACTTATATGGAAATGGGAGGCATTTTTGAAACAAAAGAGCGCATGGAGGCTAAAATTCGAAGCTATTATGGTGTATAATGAGAAGACTGTGCGCTATAACCCTTTGAAAAGTGAGGAATGAACAAATGAAGTGTTTTCAATGTCGGGCCGAACTACCGGAAGGCACCCGATTTTGCACCCACTGCGACGAAGAACAGGGATTTTCCCCAGGTCTCATTGAAAAAGCACAAAAAGGCGACGAAGCGGCTCTTTCGGAACTTTACCGTCGTACGTATCAATCCGTTTATCACACAGTAAAAGCTCTGATTTCTTCCGAAGATACCATACTGGATTTGGTACAGGACACCTACATCAAAGGTTTTCGCCATTTACATCAGCTGCAAGACCCGAATAAATTCCGGGCCTGGATCAAACGTATCGCCCATAATTTGGCGGTTGATTTCCTGCGCAAAACAAAACCGGTCATTTTCTCTTCCCTGCCGGGAGAAGAAAGCGGAGACGTAGAGTTTGAGGAAGACCGCACGGAAAATCTCCCCGATGCGGTCATTGACCAGCAGGAAGCAACCCGTCTGATGAAAGAAATCCTTGATTCGCTCAGCGAAGCCCAACGGGTGGCCGTTATTATGTTCTATTATGAACGGATGAGCCTGCACGAAATTGCTCAAACACTGCAAGTTAGTGAAAATACCGTGAAGTCCCGGCTTTTGTATGCCCGAAAAAGATTGAAACCGAAGTGCGGGCTTTGGAAAAGAAAGGGACCAAACTATATGGCTTGGCACCGATTCCGTTTTTGTTGGTGCTCTTCCGAAATATGGATGTACAGGCCGTGGAAATCCCCAGTGCCCTCTTACAGTCGGTCATGGGACAAGTTGGTTCTTCGGTTTCAGCCGAAGGGGCAGGGACTCTTTCAGCCAACGCTTCCGCTACGGCCAAAACCGGTACCGCTGTCCTGAAAGCCGCAGCTGGTACTGCCACGAAAAGCGTGATAACCAAAGTGGTAGCCGCAATCGTCACCGTGGGTGTGATTGGCGGGGCTGTGGTGGGTATTACAGCACTGAATCAGAAAGAACCCACCAAGCCGGAATCGTCTTCTATTTCGGCCCCGTCATCAGAAGTTTCTCCGTCGGAAGCCTCCTCCCTGCCGTCCGAAAATGTTCCAAAAGAAGAAACCAGCGAAACACTTTCCCCCGAAGACATATATCATCCCATTTTGGATGATTACAGAGCCGAAATGGCCGCCGGTGCCAGTCATGAAACATATGATTCCCCCTATGTGAATTACATGATGATGGACAATTACTATGTGTATGGTGGGTATGACGGTGCTGATTGGCACGGATTTTGCTATGATTATTACGATATCGACCAAAACGAAACCGACGAATTATTGATTGGCTATGGTTCTAAATCTCAAATAAATATTGTCGATGTATATGGGGTTAAAAACAACCAGCCCTATAAACTGTTTGCGGATCATTCCCTGGGCGAACGTTCCTCTTTATACGTTTTTCCTGACGGCCGTATGATTTTGATCGGTTCCGGCGGCGCGGCTCTGCATGAGGTGATTGTCTACCGTTTTGACGAAAATGGGGATGTGCAGACCCAAAGTTCTGACATGCTGGATGGTGCATTTGATTTAGAGGCCATTCTGGCCGAAAAATCCGATAACCAACAGCCGGTGGAAGATTTCGACTGGAAACCTTTGGAACCGGATGCGGATACAGGAACCGAACCCAAAGATGATATCGCCCAATATATCGGTACCTACATGAACGGGAACGATTGGAATGCCGGTATTCTTACCATCACCCAAGGAACAGAACCCGAAACGGTTACCGTCACATTGGAAGCTTTTAAAAACCGGTCCGACCAGAAGCTTTCTAAAATTTTCGAGGGCACTGGACGGCTGGAAAATGGTGGCCTGATCATAGAAATCGATGGCACAGATGCCGCTGTATTATCAGACGGAACCTACGGCTTTTTCCTAACGCCTGCCCCCCAATTTAAACAGCAGTGGCAGGTCGATCCCTATGTGTTTGAAGGCGAATACGTCTCTTTTTAACCGACTCTTGCTACGAAAGAAGGTTATTTCATGCCCATTCCCGGTATTCCCCAGCCCTCCATTCTTACTGTCAGCCCCATTCTGCGGCTTCGGGCTTATGACGGCTATGACACATTTGCGCTCTCTTGGTATCAGGATGAAGAAACCTTATGGCTAATAGACGGAGCCCGTACCCCCTATACGTTAGAGAAAGTGCATGTCATGTATCGCTATCTGCAGGCCCGGGGCGAACTGTATATAATCGAAGGAAAAGACACGCCCCTTTCCGATTTTCGCCCCATTGGGGATGTCACCTTTTGGCAGGATGACCTGCCCATTGTCATCGGGGAAAAAGCATGGCGACAAAAAGGAATTGGGAAGCAGGTCCTTTGTACTTTAATCGAGCGGGCGCGGACCCTTTCTTTTCCCTATTTAAAGGTGGCCGAAATTTACGACTATAACCTGGCGTCACAAAAGCTGTTTAAAAGCGTCGGATTTCAGGTCTGCGGAAAGACCGAAAAAGGACATTCATACCAGCTTACTCTGTAACCTTTTTGTA
>CAJKJS010000200.1 GCA_905200265.1 uncultured Oscillospiraceae bacterium | reverse complement strand
CCGATGCTACCAACGGACAAGTGCAAGCGGAAATTACGGGGGAAAAGTACTTTCAACAGGAAATTTTTCCCGAATAAGAAGAAAAATGAAAAAAGAAGAAGGGAAAACCCGGTTTTTTGCGTATAATTTTATGTGAGGTTTTTCGCCTTTTGTTTTGTAGAATCGGCTTTTGACTTCTTTTCATGAAGGGGGTGAGAGTCGTGCCATTGCCGGATTCTTTTTTGGAAGAACTGAAAGCCCGCAGTGATATTACGGAAATAGTTTCTTCCTATGTGCCGTTAAAGCGGCGGGGACGCAACATGGTAGGGCTTTGCCCTTTTCACCATGAAAAAACCCCCTCCTTTAATCTATACCCGGAGAACGGATCGTTCTACTGCTTTGGCTGTGGAGCGGGGGGCGACGTGATCACGTTTATCCGCCGTATCGAAAATCTCGATTACATGGAAGCGGTCCGGTTTCTTGCCCAGCGAGCCGGTATTCCTGTGCCGGAAGAACGAGTGGACGATGGGATGGCGCGGCTGCGCACCCGGATTTTGGAAATCAACCGGGAAGCAGCCCGCTTTTTCCACCGGTTTCTCATGGGGGAAGAAGGCAAGGCGGGTCTTGCTTACTTAACAAACCGCGGACTGACGCTGCGTACCATCCGCCATTTTGGGTTGGGGTTTTCGCCGCCCGGGCGGTTTACCCTTTGTGACCATTTGCGAAAAGCCGGGTATACGGAAGAAGAGATGATCTCTGCCAATGTGGCCTTTCGCATCCGCAGCGGCCGGGCTATGGATCGTTTTCATGACCGGGTGATGTACCCCATCATCGATTTGAGGGGCAATGTCATCGCATTTGGCGGACGGATTCTTACCGACGAAAAACCCAAATACATCAATACAAATGATACCCCCGTGTATCACAAGAGTAACGGGCTGTTCGCCATGAACTTTGCGAAAAATGCCGATGCCGGTTACTTGATTTTGGCCGAAGGCTATATGGATGTTATTGCCTTGCATCAGGCCGGTTTTCCGCAAGCCATTGCTTCTCTGGGCACGTCGCTGACGGCCGAACAGGCCCGGCTCATGAGCCGGTACACCAAAGAAGTGGTGATTTGTTACGATGCGGACGGGGCCGGTCAAAAGGCAACAGCTCGGGCCATGCCTATTTTGCGGGAAGCGGGGCTGCTGGTACGGGTACTCACAGTACCCGATGGAAAAGACCCCGATGAGTTCATTCGCTCCCATGGGGAAAACGGTCCTCTTTTGTTCAAGAAGATGCTGGAAAATTGCAGTAACGACGTGGAATACCGGTTGCAAAAGCTGAAAGACCAGCAGAACATTCAGAGCGAAAATGGCCGGGTTCAATACCTGAATGCGGCTGCCGAAGTGCTGGCGGGAATTGAAAATCCCATCGAACGGGATGTATATGCCGGCCGTTTGGCGGAAGAAACAGGGGTAGAGCGAAGTTCGGTTTTGCTGTTGTTGCGGCAACTCGATCGCAAACGTGTAAAAATCCGGCGCCGTCAGGAAATGCGGCAAGTGCAGCAGGAACTCAGCGCGGTGAAAGACCGGGTGAACCCAGAGAAGAAAGATCACTTGCGGGCCGCAGCGGCCGAAGAGGGACTGATCGTCTATTTATTCGATCATCCGGACGATGCGGACAAAATTAGCGAAAAAATTCCACCGGAAAAATTCTGTACGGCCTTTAATCGCCGTGTATATGCTACTTTGCTGGAAAAGATAGGAACAGGTACCAGTGTATCGCTGTCCGACCTTAGCGAAAGTTTTACGGTGGATGAAATTGCTTCGGTGGCGCACATGTTAGCCCGCCGCCATGAAGCCCCCCTCACCCGGCGGGATGTGGGCGAACTAATCGGCGTAATCCTGGCTGAAAGCGAAAGCATGGGCCGGGAAGACATAAAAAAGGCAACGGACGAAGAGCTGGCACGCCAGCTTTTAAAGATCCGGGAACAGAAAAACAGGAGGAACTGACGCATGGAAGTACAGAACAAAAAGAACGTGGTTCACGATCTGTTGGAAACCGGGAAATCCAAAGGTTCGCTGACGACGAAGGAAATCAGCGACGCTTTTGGCGACATGGATATCGAACCCGAACAGTTTGAAAAACTGTATGATATTTTGGAAAGCCAGGGAATCGAAATCGTAGACGACATGGCTGATCTGCAGATTGACGATATCATCCTGGAAGAACCGGAAATTGAACCGGAAGAAATGGAAAATGCCCTGTCTACGGAAGGCATTGCCATTGATGACCCGGTGAAGGTGTATTTAAAAGAAATTGGCCGGGTGCCGCTACTGTCGCCGGATGAAGAAATTGAACTGGCCAAACGGATCAAAGAAGGGGACGAAGCGGCGAAAAAGCGGCTGTCGGAAGCCAACTTGCGTCTGGTTGTCAGTATTGCCAAACGGTATTTGGGAAGAGGCATGCAGTTCCTTGATCTGATTCAGGAAGGAAACCTGGGGCTGATTAAGGCAGTAGAAAAGTTCGACTATACCAAGGGATTTAAGTTTTCCACCTATGCCACGTGGTGGATTCGGCAGGCCATTACCCGTGCCATTGCGGACCAGGCCCGTACCATCCGCATTCCGGTGCACATGGTCGAAACCATCAATAAAGTAAAAAAGGTATCGAGCCAGCTATTGCACCAGAACGGCCACGAACCTTCGGCCGAAGATATTGCGTATGTGCTGGACATGCCCGAAGACAAAGTGCGTGAAATTATGCGGGTAGCCCAGGAACCGGTTTCGCTGGAAACGCCCATTGGCGAAGAAGAAGACAGTCATCTGGGCGATTTCATTCCCGATGACGATGCACCGGCGCCGCAGGATGCCGCTTCGCACACGCTGCTCAAAGAACAACTCACGGAAGTGCTCAGCACGCTGACCGACCGGGAAGCGAAAGTGCTCAAACTGCGCTTTGGTCTGGAAGACGGCCGTAGCCGCACGCTGGAAGAAGTGGGCAAGGAATTCAACGTGACCCGGGAACGCATTCGTCAGATTGAAGCAAAAGCTCTGCGGAAATTGCGTCACCCCAGCCGCAGCAAACGCCTAAAAGATTTTCTGGATTAAGCCCAAACTAGGAAAGGAGGAGTTTCTGGTGCAAATCACCCAGGGAACAGATTACGCCGTGCGCATTGTGGAAGTGCTGGCACAATCCCAACAGCGTATGGATGCAGCGTCCGTCAGTGAAAAAGCACAGGTACCCTCCCGCTTTTGTCTGAAAATCCTGCGGAGCCTGGTACACAGCGGGATTGTGACTTCCTATAAAGGGGCCAAAGGCGGTTATACGCTGGCACGACCGGCGGGAGAGATTACCTTGTTAGAAGTCATCGAAGCCGTAGAAGGACCCTACCGGATCAGCCGCTGTCAGGATAGCGATTATCAGTGTTGCCACACTTCGTGCCGGTTTCATAAAATTTACGCCGAAATTACCGACCTTGTAAGGGAGAAATTGGCGGCTCATACATTTTCGCAGGAAGGATATAGCGAACAGGAAGAATAAAGAAAAAAAGCCGCCCGGCGCCATTTCGATGGTGCGGGCGGTTTTTCGAGGAAAGAAGGAGCGGTTTACCATGTTGGAACGAATGGAGGATTTTTTTGCACGCCGGGTCGAAGAGTATGACGAGCATATGTTATACGAAGTAGAAGGATGCGAGGAAGGCTACCGGCAAATGGCTACGTTGGTGCCCAGCCATACCCTCAATCTGTTGGATTTGGGGTGTGGAACCGGACTGGAATTGCAGGCCATTTGGGAAAAGAAGCCGGATATTATGG
>CAJKJS010000199.1 GCA_905200265.1 uncultured Oscillospiraceae bacterium | reverse complement strand
CGCAACGAGACCCGCACCTATACAAACCCCCGGCACCCGAAATTTGGCCAGGAGTGGAAAGTGGATTCCCCCAACGTTATGTTTGGTACGCTGGAATTTTGCAGCGGGGCGCTAGGAAGCCTCATTGTAACCAGCGAATCGTCCATGTTTGATACACCCAAATTCGAAGTATACGGCACAGAAGGTACCATTCGCCTGTTTGACCCCAACGATTACAGCGGCAAAATCACCTTGCAGCGCAATGTGGACCCCGAACCGGTAGAAATGCCGCTTTTGTTCCCGTATAACGATGAAAATCGCGGTATTGGTGTGGCCGACATGGCGTATGCGATTCTAAACGGTCGCAAACCGAGAGACAGCTTTGAAATTGGCCTACAGGCCTTTGAAGCGGTTCACGGCATTTGGAAGAGCGGACAGGAAGGCATTGTGTACGAAATGAAGAGTACCTGCGAAAGACCTGCCGCTGTGCCGCTTACGGCGCTCAATGGCAGTGCTTATGAAACGCAGTTAAACGATTGACAGTCGCAGCCGGCAGCCTGGTTTTCCCCGGGCTGCCGCTGTTTTGTGGAAAACAAAATCAGAAGAAAGGAAGAGTGCCTATGCGGCCGAAAGACTGGTACCAAACAGAAGAAATTATGCCCGGGGTTTTTCATGGGGAGGAGTATGAAGACGCCTCCTTCTATCTGATTGAAGGCACCGAAAAAGCGCTGCTCATCGACACGGGAATGGGCGAAGGCGACTTTCGCAAAGTAGTAGAAGCATGGACCGAGAAACCTATTGAACTGGCCATTACCCATGCCCATGGCGACCATTTCCTGCATGCGGATTTGTTCCGCGGTTCGCCCATCTATATGCACAAACGGGATATTGACAAGCTCGATTACTGGTACCACATGCACGAGGATCTTTTTGCCGGGCACGAGTGCCGGAAAGAGGATTTTACGCCCATTTGGGAAGACAGTGTTATCGATTTGGGCGGCGGCTATACCGTGCGGGTGCTGGAAGTGCCGGGACACACCCCCGGTTCGGTGGTGTTTTACGACGAAAAGCGGAACTTGCTATTCACCGGGGATGCTATTGGCAGCGGCATTGGGGTATGGATGATCGTGCCCGGGGGATTAACCTTAAGCGAATACCGGGAAGGGCTCCTGCATTTTGCCGGCCGGCTGCGTCAGCTGCCGCCTATGCGGATGTATGGTGGCCATTTAACCCAGGAAGGAAAGCCGGGAACCGATCATTATAACCCGCTAACGCTGACCACCGTAACCGATATGGCCCGGTTGTGCGAAGAGATTTTGTCCGGGCGCATAAAAGGCACGCCCGCCGAAAATAAATTTAACGAAGAACCGGCTTTCCATGCCGAGTGGGGCAAAGCATCCATGGAATACCGGCTGTCCCAGATGAAATAAAGAAAACCGGCCGTGTATCGGCCGGTTTTTTCTGTATAAAGCAGGCAGCGTCCGTCTCAAAAGGCATGTTTTGGGAGAAAACTTCCCATAATAAGGAAGTTCCTTTTTTCGTGTAGGGAAGAAAAAGGAGCGTGGTTTATTCATATCCATTTCATAAATGCAGAGTATCCTGCCAATATGTGCCTGCGTGACAGCAGGGGTTTCGATGAACTGAACTGGGAAAAGAAGGGAAGAGAAGACTGTGCTCCAACTGAAAGATATTGTCAAGGAGTATTCGACCGGAGAAACCAAAGTAAAAGCTTTAAAAGGCATTTCGGTGGCATTCCGGAAGAATGAATTTGTATCGGTATTGGGTCCCAGCGGCTGCGGCAAAACGACGCTTTTAAACCTGATTGGCGGGCTGGATCAGTACACCACCGGCGATTTAATCATCCGTGGGCGTTCGACCCGGCACTACAAAGACCGGGACTGGGATACGTACCGGAACAACTCGGTGGGATTTGTATTCCAAAGTTATAACCTGATCCCCCACCAGAGCGTGCTGGCCAATGTGGAACTGGCCCTGACGTTATCCGGTGTTTCTCGGGAAGAACGCCGCCGCCGCGCCATGGACGTACTGCGCCGGGTAGGGCTGGAAGATCAGATGCACAAAAAGCCCAACCAGATGTCCGGTGGACAAATGCAGCGGGTGGCCATTGCCCGGGCGCTGGTGAATAACCCCGACATTTTGCTGGCCGACGAACCTACCGGTGCACTGGACTCATCCACCAGCGTACAGGTGATGGAAATCCTCAAAGAAGTGGCGAAAGACCGGCTGGTCATTATGGTGACTCATAACCCGGAACTGGCCGAAAAGTATTCCACCCGAATTGTCCGGTTAAAAGACGGGCAGATCGTCGATGATACCGATCCCTTCCCGCTGGAAGAAGAAGAAAAAGAAGACCGGGGCGAAAAGGAAGAAACTCCGTCCCGCCGGCGGCATCGTCGGGGGTCCATGTCCCCGGTTACGGCGCTTTCTTTGAGCCTGAATAACCTGATGACTAAAAAAGGGCGCACGTTCCTGACGGCCTTTGCCGGTTCCATTGGTATTATCGGGATTGCGCTGATTCTATCCATTTCCAATGGGGTACAGCAGTATATCGATCAGGTAGAAAAAGACACCCTGTCTTCCTACCCGGTTTCGATTCAGAAACGGTCGGTAGACACGTCGGCTTTGCTCAGCTCCCTGATGGAGACCCAGACAAAGGAAACCGATCATGATCTTGACAAAGTGTATTCCTCGGACGTCATGGGCGATATGTTCAACATGATGAACGCCGACGCTAAGATCAATAACCTGAAAGGGTTTAAGGAATTCCTGGAAGAAAATGACGAAATCGATGAGTACGCCAGCGATATTCAGTATGGGTACGATTTGGATTTGCAGGTATTTGCATCCGATACGTCGGATGGGGTGATTCAGGTAAATCCCAGCACGGTGCTTGACAAAATGGGCATGGGTTCCATGGCCGGCATGAGCGACATGATGGCATCCAGTATGGGGGCTACGTCCGGCAGTAAAGTGGATGTATTCGAAGAACTTATGGATAGTCAGGCGCTGCGGGATACACAGTACGATCTGATTGCCGGTAAATGGCCCGAAAGTGCGAATGAAACGGTGCTCATCGTGGATGAGAACAACGAAGTGAGCGATTATACCCTGTATGCGCTGGGACTCAAAGACCAGGATGAACTCGAGGGTATGTTCGAAAAGATCGAAGACGGTCAGGAGTTGGAACAGACGCAGGAAAGCTATTCGTATGATGATATTCTGAATCTGACTTTCCGCCTGGTGCTCAACACGGACCTGTATGAAAAAGGGGACGACGGTTGGTGGCACAGCGTGATGGATGATGAACAGGCCCTGAAGGAGAAAGTCGATGCCGGCATGGAACTGCAGGTTGTGGGCATTATCCGGGTGGACCCGGAACAGAGCAACGGCACCGAAACCGGCGGCATTGGGTACACCCAGGCGCTGACCCGGCAGGTGATTGAATCCATCAATCAGTCGGATATCGTGAAAGAGCAAAAGGAAAACCCCGATATCGATGTGTTTACCGGGCTGCCTTTTGACGGAACGGAAGAAGCCGAAGCCCGCAAGGCTGAACAGGAAAATGCGGCTCCCACATATGACCTGAGCAGTTTGCCCGCTGAACAGCAGGCGTATCTATCCACGCTGTCGCCGGAAGAACTGGCCAGTGTGATGGAGCAATACGGGATTAAGCCGGAAGAAAAAGAAAGTGTTATTTCGTCTTCCACGTACGAAAAGAATGTAGAACTTTTGGGGGTGTGTGATCTGGAATCCCCCAGCAGCATTCAAATTTTCCCCAAGGATTTCGAAGCGAA
>CAJKJS010000198.1 GCA_905200265.1 uncultured Oscillospiraceae bacterium | reverse complement strand
GTTGGCAGCCAGCGGGTTTTTTCCCGCCCCTCTTTTTTAAAAATTTTTTTCTTCCTCCCCGGCTAAAAGAATATCGAGGAGTTTTTCGCACGCCCGGCTGATGGGCTGCCCCTTTTTCCACACTAGCATGGATTTGGTATGTAACGCGGGGGAAAGCGGGCGGAAACACAAAGTGTCATCCATAAATTGTTTCGCGGCCGCTTCAATCGTTACCACCCGCCCCAGGCCCCTATGGACCATATGGGCGGCGTTTGCCAGCATGTCGTGCCACGCCACCACCTGCCCGGGGTCGATGGGGCCATACCAGTTTTCGAAAAAACCTTGCAGGGTTTCCCGTTTTTGCAAAATGAGGCTGTGCCCCGGGGTTTGCCGCAGGATGTCGGGGGTGATGGCGGTTTTTCCGGCTAAGGGGTCATCCCGGCGCATGAGCACGCCCCAGGTTTCCAAAACCGGGATTTCGATAGAATGAAAGGGCGTTACGTCCACCGGTTCCATCAGCACCGCCAGATCCAGTAACCCCCGGTCCACTTTTTCCCGGATCTGTTCGGCGTTGCCCGTTTGTAAATCCAGCTGCACACTGGGGTACTGCTTTGTAAAGGTTTCGAGTCCCTGCAGCAGCCACCCGAACGCCGCCGTTTCCCCGCTGCCGATACTCACCGTGCCCCCGATGGCGCGGCTTTCCAGCTGCAATTCCTGCTGGGTCTTTTCGCACAACTCCACAATTTCCTGGGCCCGGCGGCGCAGCCACACGCCCTCAGGCGTCAGCCGCAGATGGCCGGCCCCCCGCAAAAACAGCCGCACACCCAGTTCCTCTTCCAGCGCAGCCAGCTGACGGCTCAGGGTCGGCTGGGTGATATGCAGCTGCCCGGCGGCCCTGGTCATGTTTTCTTCCCGCGCCACCTGTAAAAAATACCGCAATACACGGATTTCCAACCGGTTTTCCCCCTTTTTTTACGCTTCGCAGCACCCGTCGGGCAAGTGCCCGGTGCGCACCGCTACTTCGTACCGCTTAATTTTCTCGTCCAGCCGGGTGAGCATCTCGTCCATGCGGGCCCGCTGCTGCAACAGGTCCTTTCGCTGTTCCTCTAATAATTGCAGCCGCTGGGGGAAGGTTTCGTCCCCCTGGCGGCAGAGTTTGACATACGCCACCATTTTTTCCACCGGCAGCCCGGCCCCGCGCATACATTTCGCCAGTTCCACCCACCGGCAATCTTCCTCGGTGTAATCCCGCAGCCCGCTTTCGGTGCGGTGTACCGGCGGGATCATCCCCACCCGCTCGTAATACCGCAGGGTGTCCTGGCTCAGGCCATAGCGCCGGCTTACCATTGCAATCGTCATGGTTTTTCCCTTTCCTTTACTCACCGGCCAAAGAGCCGGGCGGCTTCCTTCATTTTTTCCCGCACGGCCACCTGGAACGGACAGCGCCCTTCGCACGCGCCGCACCCGATGCACGCACTGGCCCCTTTCCCTAACCGGTCGTAGTGGTCTTTGACGGTTTCGGGCGCCGAACCCTCAGAGACGCTCAAATCGTAAAACTGATTGACTTTTGCAATATCAATCCCCGCCGGGCAGGGCGCACAGTGGCCGCAGTACATGCAGTGCCCCTGGAACGAGGCCCGCGGCGCCTGGGATAAAATAAGCGAATAGTCTTTTTCTTCCGGTGTGGCCGTCACATAGGCTGCCGCCTGTTTTACTTCCTCAACGGTTGCCATGCCGCCCATGACGGCCGCCACCGCCGGCCTATCCAAACAGTAGCTGATGCACTGCACCGGGGTCATGGCTTTGCCAAAGGGCGACTGTTCCGGCGATAGCAGCAGCCCCCCGGCAAAGGGCTTCATCACCGTCAGTGCCACGCCGTTTTGCTGGCAGGCGCGGTACATGGCTTCCCGCTTCGGGTCGATGCCTGCATACACCCGGTCATAGGTTTTCTTTTCGAACAGGATATCCACGTCTTCGCTGGCGGGCAGCATGTCATAAGCGGGGTTTACGCTCATCATAATGACGTCGATTTCTCCGCTTGCCACCGCCTGCATCACCACATCGGGGTTATGGGTGGAAAGCCCGATACAGCGCAGAACCCCCTGCCCTTTCAGGGATTCTACGTAGGCCATTACGTCCCCGGTGAGGATACTTTCTAGGTCATCGAGGGTATCGCAGTAGTGAATCATCCCGATATCGATGTAGCCAAAACCGGTATCCGTGAGTAAATGTTCAAACGACCGGCGCACGTCTTCGATTTTTCTCGTGCGCACATACTGCCCGTCTTGCCAGTCGGTGCATAAATGCCCCTGAATCACAAACCGCTCTCTCGGGTACGCCCGCAGTGCCTGCCCCATGGCCCGGCGCACGGCAGGACTGGGGGTATACATATCAAAAAAGCAGATGCCCGCATCCATGGCGGCCCCCATGAGCTTCCCGCTTTCTTCCTGCGTTTTGCCTTCGAATCCTTCGCACCCCATGCCCACGGCGCTGACCGTCAGCCCGGTGCGGCCCAGTTCCCGATATTGCATATCGTGATATTCCATATCGTAATATTCCATAGAAATAACCTCCCGCTTGGTTTTTAAAGGGCCGCGCTGGCCCACCCCTTTTTTATCAGCATACCACCTGGAGTAAGCTCCAGGTCAAGCCTTTTAAAAAAACAGGCCATAGAAAAAATGGCCTGTTTTTTCCCTTTACGCCTGCGGTCCCCACGCAAGACCGATTCCGGCATCCTCCGAAGCACGATCCGAAGCCGGTTCCCGCATTTCTTCCATCACGGCCCGGTACTGGTAGGAGCAGTTTGTCGCCGTCAGCGCCACCGGGGCGTCGAACACCCAGGCGGCCAGCTGTAAATCGGGGTCCTCTTCGTCATTGCCGCGGCCAAACCCCGACCGCAGCTGGAAAATATGGGGCACCATGCGCTCTTTGTGGCTCCACAGGTATTCGGACAAAAACGCCGAATCCAGGTCGCTGCCGCTGACAAAGGGCACCGCGGGCCTTTTCCCGGCGTACAGGTACCCAAGGGGCAGTTTCCCGGTGAGCAACAGGTATTCGTCCTTTTCGGTCTCCTGCAAATACTGGTCGAGTTCCCATAGCACCACGTCATAATCCTGTGCCTGCTCGGCGGTGGTAATCAGCCCGGCCGCCGGCCCTTTTGTTAATAGGGTGGAAAGCCGGGTGACGGGTTCGTCGTCGTAATTACTCAGGACCCGCACCCCGGCGTTAGCGGCCAGCACACATAAAGCCAGCGACGTAATGCAAATGCCGTACGCTTTGCGCGCCGTTAACCCCTTATCCCGGCGGCCATGGATCATATAAAGCCGGCAGCCCATCATCGCCAGGCAGATCACCCCGGGCAGCAGCATCACGCTGGCCGCAAAATTCGACCCCCGGTCGCTCAGGTACGCGGCCAGGGCCATCATCTGGGCCGGCAGATACAGGCACAGGAACATGGCCCCAAACTGCTTTTGACGCCGCCGCCGTAAAAATAGAAGCAGCGGCCAAAACCCGGCGCACAGCTGTAACCGGTTGAGTTTCAGTGCGGCGCTCAGATCGTGTTCCGGCAGATTCAAGGTTAGCAGCAGACTGCCCAGCACGCACACCGGCATACAGATTTTAATCATGCGGTTAAACCACTTCACCGGACGGAAGTGCAGCGGCAGGGGCACATACCGG
The DNA here is from genome assembly GCA_905200265.1 of uncultured Oscillospiraceae bacterium. Classification (GTDB taxonomy): domain Bacteria; phylum Bacillota; class Clostridia; order Oscillospirales; family Acutalibacteraceae; genus Heritagella. Next base: position 138 of record CAJKJS010000198.1, on the reverse strand, counting down.
AACAGCGCCCACAAAATAAACAGCGACAGGGGCAGTAAATAAAAGGGGTCGGCTTTGATATACACCCGGATAAAGCTGACAAGCGCTTTGCCCCATCCGCTTACGGGGTTACTGCGGGACGTAAACACCCATTCGAGG
>CAJKJS010000197.1 GCA_905200265.1 uncultured Oscillospiraceae bacterium | reverse complement strand
GTCCAGTAAAGAGGGTACATATCATTTTCTACGGGAAGAGGAGCGGCTTTTTTCTTAGGAAAAGACCGTCAGCAGTTCGCTGAGCTCATCGCTGCAGGCCGGGGAAACCAGCTGTTCCCAGGAGTAAAAGCAGAAGCCGTCGCAGGAAAGGGAACGCCCGGTTTCCACCTGCTGGCGCAAAATCCCGGTTTCTTGCAGCCATGTGCCGTCGTCGGCGTCGGTCCCGGCTTTGTAGGCGGCCAGGCCCAGATACAAGGTGACGTGGCTGTCTTCGGTCAGTTCGGCCCAGGTTTCGGCCGTTTCGGAAAAGGGGAGAACGGTATTTTGATCATTGACATATAACTGGGGGCACAGGGTGTCAATATACCCGGGTACCGAGCACCAAGTGGCCACATCGGCCCCCATGGCGGTATCGTTGGATAAATTCCCCTGGGGGCTGATCCCGAAGGTCACTGTCGGGTCGGCGGCTTTGATCTTTTGATAGCAAAGGGAGATAAGGGCGTCTATATTGGCGGTGCGCCATTCCAAAAGGGACAGAGCCGTCCCGCTTTTTTCGGCTTCTTCCCGGTAGGCCTCATATTCCGTTTCATCGAACCCGGATTCCCCCGTGGGATAAAAATAGTCGTCAAATTCAATGCCGTCCACCTCATACCGGGCGGCAATTTCCGCCACACCGTCGGCAATATACGTGCGCACGTCTTCATAGGCGGGGTTTAGGTACATGGCGTCGTCCCATGTGACCACATACCGCTTGGTTTCGCTTTTACTCTGCCACTGTACGGCCGGGTTGCTGTCAGCTAAAGTTTCCGGAGTAGAGGCCGTCTTTACCCGCAGAGGGTTCACCCAAGCGTAAAACGCCATACCGGCCCCATGGGCTTTTTCGATGAAAATGGCCATCGGGTCATACCCCGGGTCTTTCCCCTGGGTGCCGGTGAGAATATGGCTAAAGGGGTAGAGGTCCGACGGGTACAGCGCGTCCCCAAACGGGCGCACCTGGACAAACAGGGCGTTCATACCGGCCTGCTTGGATGTTTCGATAATTTCGTCCACCCGGTCCCGGAACGCTTCTTCCCCCTGGACCGACAGGGCCATGTACGGCACCCACACCCCCCGCATTTCTTCACTGACGGAGATCGAAACCGGTTCGCCGGTTTCGCCGGAAGTGGCCGGAGAATCTGACGAAGAAGCCGAAACAGACGGCGAAGTGGGGTCGGTTTGTGCGGCAGGATTCCCCGCTGCCGTGCGCGAGAGGGCCACCGCCCCGCACAATAAACAAACCGCCAGGCAGAATACGGCGCCGGTAAAACCGGGGCGCACGCGAACAATGTGGCTTTTCATGCCTTTTTTCTTCCTTTCTTTGGTTTAGCCGGTTTGACAGTACCGGGCGCGCTGTGCTATCATGGGAAAAACTCTTGTCCATCCATATGAGGGAAAAGAGCCGGCTATGACAGAAAAAGGAGGAAAGGCCCATGCCGGACGGATTTTACATCGCGGCCGCCTATCTGGTACTGATCAACATCGCGGCGGCGTGCCTGACGGTGTGGGATAAGCGCCGGGCGCAAAAGAACGAGTGGCGTGTGCGGGAGAGCACGCTGCTGCTGGTGGCGATTTTAGGTGGCTCCCTGGCGATGTACGGCGTGATGAAAAAGATTCGCCACAAAACAAAACACAAAAAATTTATGATCGGCCTGCCGGTGATTTTTCTTTTGCAAGTGGCACTGGTGGTGTGGGCCGGTGTGATGGGCTTTTGGCCCCTGTAAGGAGGAAGCGGAACGATGGCACGGTATTCGGTTTTGCTGCTGGATAACGACGGTACCCTGATGGATTTTCAAAAAGCGGAAGAACAGGCCCTGCGCCTGACGTGTGAAGCCATGGGGAAACCGTATGATACAAAGGTGCTGCATCAGTATTCGACCATTAACAATGGTTGGTGGCGGCGGCTGGAACAAGGCGCCTGCACCAAAGATGAATTGCAGCGCGGGCGGTTTCGCGATTTTCTGCTGGCTCAGCAGTGGCAGGGGGAAGCAGGGGCATGGAATGCCCAGTATATGGAAAATTTGGGCAAAGGCAGCTTTCTGATGCCCGGGGCAGAAGACGTGTGCCGCGAGCTCAGCCAAACCTATGCGCTGTATGTCGTGACCAACGGCGTCTCGAAAACCCAGCACCGCCGCATTGACCATTGCCCGTTTGCGCCGTACCTCAGCGGGATTTTTGTTTCGGAAGAAGCCGGCGCCCCGAAACCGGAACCGGCGTATTTTGCCCATGTATTCGCCCACTTGCCGGAAAAAGACCGCAGCCGCATGCTGCTCATCGGCGACAGCCCGTCGTCCGATTTGTTGGGGGCCAACCGGGCCGGGATTGATTGCTGCTGGTTCGCGCCGGAGGAGAAGCAATTGCCCGAGGGGGTTACCTGCACATACCGCATCCGGTCGCTCTATGAATTACCGGCCCTGCTAACATCCTGTTAAATAAAAAAAGACCGTCCCGTTCTAACAAACAGGGCGGTCTTTTTCTTTGGCATTTATTCGGCAAACGTACCGGTGCAGCCGTCTTCCCCGGCGTCTACAATGCGTACCGGGCGCTGGCAGCCCGCCAGTTCTCCCGGGCAGGAGACCCGCACCAGGGTGTAATTGGGGGTGTGCCCTTCAAAGGAACCGTCTTTGGCGCGCTGTTCAAACAGCACGTCCTGTACCGTGCCCACTTGCTGCTGCAAAAAGGCCCGGCGGGTCTGGTTCGTCACAGCGATCATCCGGCGGCTGCGTTCTTCCTTCACGGCATTGCTCACCTGGTCGGGGAAGGCGTCGGCCCGGGTGCCCCGGCGGCGGGAATACATAAACACGTGGGCTTTGGCAAAGCCGATTTCTTCGGCAAAGCGCAGGCTCTGTTCAAACTCTTCGTCCGTTTCCCCGGCAAATCCCACCATAATGTCGGTGGTGATCGCGCACCCGGGGAAAGCCGCCCGCAGGTTTTCCACAATGCGCCGGTATTCGGCGGTATCGTAGTGGCGGTTCATGCGCTTTAATGTAGCGTCACACCCGCTTTGCAGGCTCAAATGGAACTGCGGGCACAGTTTTTCCTGTTTGGCCATACGGGCGATCACGTCGGGGGATAATTCTTCCGGTTCCAATGACCCCAGGCGTACCCGGGTGATCTGCGGCACCCGGCAGGCGGCTTCCACCGCGTCGCACAAAGTCAGCCCTAAATCCTGCCCGTAGGCCGACAGGTTAATACCGGTGAGCACCACTTCCCGGTACCCGTGTTCCCCCAGCTGGCGCAGTTCGTCTTCCAGCTGGTCCATGGGACGGGAACGCACCCGGCCCCTGGAATAGGGGATAATGCAGTAGGAGCAAAAGCGGTTGCATCCGTCCTCGATTTTCACAAACGCACGGGTGCGCTCGAAAAACGTGCCTACCTGCATGGTTTCGTATGTTTCGCCGTTTTCGTGGGGAGTGATGTCGATCACCCGTTCGTGGGTGCGCATAAACTGCAAAATATCGTCGCACAGTGCGTGGCGGTTCGTGTTGCCCAGCACGATATCGGCTTCCTGTAGGGCGGCCGATTCTTCCGGGAACGCCTGGGGCATGCAGCCGGTGAGCACAATGACGGCATCCGGGTGCGTGCGCCGGGTGTGGCGCACGGTTTGGCGCACTTTGTGGTCGCTGGTTGCCGTAACCGTGCAGGAGTTGATCACCACAATATCCGGTTTTTCTCCCGCCGGGCAGGCGGAAAACCCTTTCCGGCACAGATCTTCCAGCATGGCCTGGGATTCATATTGGTTGACTTTACAGCCCAGTGTGATCATCGAAACATTCATAGATAGAAATTCCTTTCT
>CAJKJS010000196.1 GCA_905200265.1 uncultured Oscillospiraceae bacterium | reverse complement strand
TTCCAAGGAATTATTTACGGATTCTCTGGCCTTTGTTGCCGTTTTCAGAATATCAAGAACAGCTTCTTTTCCGCTAAGACCCTTTCTGCACATCTTACTGTCTATCCGTTCTTTCAAATTATGATAACGGATTTTGCCGCATATCTCAACTCTTTTTTCCCGGCCCCTTCCCTTTTTCCTTCTCCGCTTTCGCGGGCAGCAAAAAAGCAGCCCGGGGCTCCCCCCCTGGCTGCTGTTCCGGTTCTGTGGTGCGGCGCGCCGGTCACGACCCGGTGCCGTCAGGCGATTGCCCACGGACGCCGCCTGTGTGCCGGGGAAAACCCGGCATGGTGCATTGATTTGTTACCCCGCCCTCTGCCAGCGGCTGCCTCCCCATTTCGACTACATATAGTGTAACCCATGTGGCCCCTCGCTTTCCATCGCCTGTTGCAGCGTGAGCGCATCCAGGGCTTTGCGGTGCAGTTTATACACCCACTGGTACCCGTAGTGCAGTTTCTCCGCGATTTTCTCAAACGAAAGCCCGTCGATGTACCGGTATGTAAGTAACAGCTGTAAATTTTCGTCCGGTACTTTGTCAATCGCCCCCTGGATCTCCCGGCGCAGGTCAATGAGCGTATCAATCGCCGCGTTGATGTCCCCTTCCATGGCGATCACCTTTTCGATGGGACGTTCGATGGGGCCGCCGCCCCCTTTCCCGCCGGGAGCGGGGGTCAGTACGGGGGTCATGCGCATGGCCTTTTCCCGCCAGGCCCGTTGTTCCTCCAAAAGCCGGGTAATTTTGGCATCCAGTTGCCGGTACTGTCCCAAATACGTCCGTTTTTTCTCCTGTTCCCCAGTGAGCATATGCGTCTCCTTTCCTTTCTCGGCCGGGGTGCCTTCCGGCCCGGTGTCCCACAAACTGTGACCCTTTGCGGGTATCCCGTTTTTTCCCGGCCCGTTGCCCCCTTTTTTCTGTCTGTTTGGGGGCGGTTTTTGTCCTGTTTGGTCTTTCCTCTGTTTTGCCCGTCACATTTCGCAGCACCGCCCCGTCTTCCCCCCTTAAAAGGGCAGATCATCCAGCGCCGTGACGTCTTCCCCCGCTTCCTTTTCCCAGGCGTAGCGGTAAAACGGGCTGCCGCTTTGGGGGTACAGGCGTTTGCTCCCTTCGTCATAGCGCACCGCCACCGCTTTCTCCCGCAGGGCCAGTTTGCCGGTCATGCGGTTTTTCAGCACCCAGATTTTCCCCCCCGGCGGGTCGTCCGGCGGGTTTTTCTGGTACGACAGCACCACGTCCACCCGGTTGGTGATATCCGACGAGCCGGATACCATGTCGTTATCGCACACGTCCCCCTGGGTTTTCCGGGGGTGGGCCACCAAAAGCACCGCCAAATGGTACTGCACCGCCAGACGCTTTAAGGCCCGCACAAATTTCGACTGCTGGATATACTGGCTGTCCGCCGATTCCACGTCGATGGCCGTCATCAAATTGTCGATGCAAATAAGCTCGATACCGTACCGGCGCACGGCCTTTTCCAGCGTGTGCAGCAGGCTGTCGGTTTCGTCCCCCTCGTCCAGAGCGTTGTTATCGTACAAAAACGCCCGGTCATAGTACCACGCCCCCAGCTTTTCCACCGTCTCCGGCGAAAGGTCATAGCACGGGTCGGAAAACCGGTTCTGCCGGGTCACCACATGCTGGGGCCCGGCCAGCTGCAAATCCAGCCACCGGCGGAAATGGTAATCCGGCAGCTCCCCGGAATAGGCCAGCACCCGGTACCGCTGATTGAGGGCTTCGGCCACCAGCTGGCCCATGAGGGTGCTTTTGCCCTCCCCCCGTTTGCCGGTGAGCAGCGCCACCTGCCCGAAATACAGCCCCCCGATCACCCGGTCCAGCGGCGGCAGGCCGGTGACAATATGGGGCAGCGTGCGCAAATCCACACTTTTCACATCGGCCAGCCGTTTGATATGGCGCATGGGCACGGGTTTCGCGTTTTGCACCGCGTGGCGCACGGCTTCGGGGCCGCAGGCACGCAGCAGGTCGTTGGCGTCCTTCTGCCCGCGGTAGTCCTCCACCTGCACCACCTTCACCGTCCCGGGCAGCCGGCGGTTGAGTTCCTCGACTAAGGTCACCTGCCCGTTTTCGCAGTCGCCAAAGACCGTGACCTCCTGAAATTTCGTCACCCACTCCCAGCAGGGGTCAAGCCATGTAAAGCCTTTCGCACCGGTGGGCACGCTCACGGCGTTTTTGATGCCCGCCTGGGCGACGCTTAACGAATCGAGCTGCCCTTCGGTGATCACAAGGGTATCGAACCCTTCGCACTGATCCATGCCGAACAGCACCGGTTTTGTGCCTTTTTCGCACCACTCTTTATTTTTGTCCCGGCTTTTGTCAAAGTCCGTTTTGCGGTATTTGATAAATTGCAGCACGCCCTTTTCGTCGTAAAACGGGAACACCAGAATGTGGTCGTTGTCTTTGCGGGTGGTGATGTGGTAGCGTCTCGCCACTTCTTCCCCGATCCCCCGGGATTTCAGGTACCTGACGGCCGGGTTCCTCGTTTCCACCGGTTTTTGGGGCAGCGCCCGGTACCGGCGGGGCGGGGGTTCTTTTGCCAGCGGGTAGTGAAAATCCCTTGCCATCTGCACAAAGTGCCCCTGCCGCCCGCAGCTTGCCCGGAAGCACTTAAAAAACCCGGTATCGAGGTTCACCGAAAACGTCTCTTTGTCGTGACCTCCGCCCTGACAATATGGGCACAGGGTAAACACCAGCTCCCGGCCCTTTTGTTTTGTTTGAGCTCCCAGCTTTCGGGCTAAATCGCATAGTTCCTGCGGGCTCCACCGCTCTATCATACTCATGCCCCCCTGTGTTTATAGTAATCTTCCATGTACTCGTCCCCGGAAGGGACGTCCTCCCCGTCCGGATACGCCGGGCCTTCTTTTGTTTCTTTCTCTTCTTTTCTTTCTTTGATTGTTGTCGTTTGTTTGCCGGTTCCCTGCCGCTCCTTTGTCTCCCGTCTGCCGGAAAATGACCCGTCACCCTGGTAATAATCGTACCGGTTCACCGTCAGGAGCGTGAATTTCGATGTGGCGCGCTTTGTCACTTCCCCTGTCGTTTCCAGATGTTTCAGCGCCGTGCGCACCTGCCGTACCGTCAGCCCCGTCTGCCGCGAAAGGGATTCCAGCGAGGTGATCAGCTGCCCCCTTTCGCAGCGCACCCCCTGGAACTCCCCGGGCTTCCAGTTCGCCATGAGCAGGCAGTGCAAAAACAGGGTTTTGGTGCCCACGTTGGTGTACCACCCCCATTGCAGGATTTTGCGGTCCAGTTTGATAAAGCTTCCTTCCTTTGCCATGATCCAAACGCCTCCTTTTCCCTTTGGGCGGGCAGTCTGCCCGCCATTCTTTCCTTCTCTTTCCCCCACCGGGGCCGTGATGCGGCGGCCAGGGTGCCCGGGGAGGATTCTTCCCCGGGGTTCTTCCCCAGGGTTCCCGCCCGGGGTTCTTCCCCGGGACTGTATCACCCGGCTCCGGCTCTAAGCCACTCCGGCCCCCTGTCAAAAGCCCCGCCGTTCCTTTCTCCCTCCCATTTTCCCGCAAGGGCTGTGACGCCGGGTTGTAACGCCGTTTTTTCCCGCCCCACGGCTTCCCGGCCATGGGGCGGGCACCGGCCCCGGCGCACCCGATGCCCCCACCCGGCAGTTTCCAAGCCACCCGGCCCTGGGGGAAAAACGCTCACTCTCTGTGACAATGTGCGGTTAGCTCCTTTTTCCCCGGCCCTTTTCCCCTTTTTTCTGTCTGTTTGGGGGCAGGTTTTTGTCCGGATTGCGTCTTGTCGGGGAAGCGGGTAGAGCCCGGGTGTCCCC
>CAJKJS010000195.1 GCA_905200265.1 uncultured Oscillospiraceae bacterium | reverse complement strand
CGAATATACGCCCATTATTTTTCCCTTCTCCGGAAAATATTCGTGGATAGGCTGCGCTCATGCAGGAAAGGCTTCCGAGAATGTACCAGTACATGATCATCTTCCTGTCGTCAGGAAGACGTTTCAGAATAGTTGCATCCTTGTTCCTCTTCTTCCTTTATCAGGGAGCCATATTCCTCTTTCCATTTAGAAAAAGAATTATTATCTATAGTAACTACCTTGTCTTCATCCCTTTGGGAGAATTTTTCTTGCTTTTGATCAGGACTCAGCTATTAGGCACACTGATGAGCGATCCGGAACAATATGATATTGTGTGTATGGATCTGGCGTTTGAGGAAGGAAAAAACGACGGGCGTTATTACGCCCAGGAACTGTACCGCCTGACGCCGGAAGTGGAAGTCCTGTACATGACCGGTTATAACGACCGGTTTGCCCAGTATGTGCTGTTGGATACGGTGAATTTATTGGGATACCTAACGAAACCGATTCAGCCGGATGTGCTGCACCGGTACCTGGAAAAATCCCGCCGTCGCCGCAGTGAAAGGCAGTATCTCACGTTTTTTATCCGGGGCAAGGCATTCTCTTTGCCCATTGACCGGATTCTGTATTTGGAAAGCCACAATCACACGGCCGAAATTCATACGGACCAGGAAACGTATGTGGTGTATGAAAAACTCAGCGAACTGGCGGCCCGGTTGCCATCGCATTTTATTCAGTGCCACAAGAGCTTTTTTGTTAACATAGCCGGTATCCGTCAATTGGAAGCGGACTGCTTAGTGATACAGAATGGACATACCCTGCCCATCAGTAAATCCTGTATGGCTCAGACCCGGGCTTGCTTTTTCCGGTATATCGGCCAGAATTTGTGAGGAGGGTACAAAGAGATGATGACCGTTCTCAGCGTTCTGTTTCAGGCATCCAGCGGGCCGGTGGTAGGGTTCTGTCTGGAAAAAATGTTGACGCCGGGCGGAAGGACAAAAGCCCGGTGGCAGCGGATACTGTATTGGTCCTTGCCGTTTTTGCTGTTCGGCGTGCTGAAAGCCTGGTTTTCGACATTGGCAGCTGTGGCTGTTATGGACGTCGTTTTAATTTTATTGGCTCTTTGGCTCTTACACCGGCTGTATAGGGAAACGGAAAAAGAAAAACGCCTGGCATTTGTTTCACTGCTTGTAGCCCAACTATTATCCGAGGGGATTTACAGCCTGTTTTTTGTGCGCCCAACCACGATGGAGCTGGATTTTTCCAAACGGGAAATGGCTTTGGGCAGTTTAGTGGCGGCCATGATCGGTTTCTTTTTGCAAATCGGTGTCTGTGAAGCCTGGTGCCGCCTGCGCAAAAAACAAAAAGCCATTAAATGGCCCGGGCTGTTTGGAATCTTCATGTTGGCGGAACTGGTGCCGCTCATGCTTTTCTTTCACCAGTGGGTGGATATTCATGACGCGGATTTTCATCAGTACATGCTGATTTTTTCCTGTATGCTGTTTGCGGCATTCTGCCTGGCTTACGTGTTATATGACCAGGCGGAAAAAGATCAGGTGGAACAGGAACTCAATCAGATGCGGGAACTAGCTAACCGTGAACGGCAGCACTATGCAGGCATTGAGGAACGCCGGGAAGAAATGGCGAAAATTCGCCATGATTACGGCAATTTAACCGCATCGGTTTTACATTTGCTGCAAAATGGCGATGTAGAAGAAGCAAAAGATTTGTTACAGGAATTGTCCGCCCGTATTCAAAGTACAAAAGAATATCCCTATTGTGGTATTCCAATTGTAAATGCGGTTTTGGAAGAAAAAAAGCTGCTATGCGACCGTCATCATATTGCATTACGTACGGAACTGTTGCTGCCCGACCGGTTACCGGTTAGCCACTTGGATTTGTGCAGTGCCCTAGGAAACTTACTGGATAACGCGATTCGGGCGTGTCAGCAGATTGAAACCGGTCGTCCCAGTATTACCCTTATGGCAGGACTGGTTAGCGGCTATTTGGTGATCAAATGCCAGAACCCATCCCTGAAAGCGCCGGGAGAAAATCCCGATGGTACCGGATATGGGTTGAAAATTTTATCCGATATCGCGGCCCGGTACCAGGGCGACTTTTTTACCGAATACCAAGGGGGAGCTTTTACGGCCCAGCTAAGCCTACTCTTGCCACGGGGTGAAAAAGCAAAAAAATTGCCATAAAAAATGTCACCTATCTGCTTGTCTTCTGGCCTTTTCGCTTGTACAATGAAAGGGAAAGGAAAAGCCCTCGATGGGCTCACTTAGAAAGGAGACAATTTTTTATGGAACTCACTTCGTACATCACGGGCATTGGCCACATCGGCCTGCCCACTCGGGACATGAACGCCACCCTGGAGTTTTATGAAGGGTTAGGTTTTTCCATTGACTGGAAAATCGAAAAAGAAGGCGCGATTTTGCTGGCTTTTTTAAAGCTGGGGGACTGCGTGTTTGAAACCTTTGTAAACCCCAATGCAGCTGGAGTACCCGGGGCCATTGACCATTTGGCTCTGTCGGTCTCGGACGTCGACAGCGTGTATCGTTTGATTACAGAAAGCGGACGCTATCAGGTGATTGAACCGGAAAAAGGGGTACAATCCCTGCCGTTTTATAACGGTGTGAAGTTTTTCACCATTTTGGGACCCAATGGGGAAAAGATCGAATTTAACCAGAAGCTGTAACGGGAAAGGGGCAAAAGTATATGTTTGACGACTTGCTGGGCAGTGCCACAAAATTACAAAACTGGCAGACCCGCTCCATCAATGCCGAAAACCCCACCGGCGAAAAGGGCCGCGGCGGTATGGCCGTGGGAGATTTGGGACCGTCCCGTAAAGGCAGCCCGTGCCTGAATAACATTGCCCCGGGGCAGACGGTTACCCTGTGCGATATGCAGGGCCCCGGGTTCATCACCCATATCTGGTGTACCGTGACGAACAAAACCAGTGACGCCGACTGCAATGTGCTGCGGGACTTGGTGCTGCGCATGTACTGGGACGGGGAAGAGGAACCGTCGGTGGAAAGCCCGCTGGGGGATTTCTTCTGCTGTGGATTTTCCCGGGAGTGCCTGGTTACCTCCGTGCCTGTGTGCGTGATTCCCAATCGGGGATTTAACTGCTATTTCCGTATGCCCTTTGCCAAACGGGCGCGCATTACGCTGGAAAACCAGCACGATAACCCGATTCCTGCTTTTTTCTACCAGGTGGACTACTGCCTGTGCCCGTCGCTTCCGGATAACACCGGGTATTTCCATGCTCAGTGGCGCCGCCAGCGCATCACCCAGTTGCAGCAGGATTACGTCATTCTGGACGGCGTGAAGGGCCGCGGGCAGTATATTGGCACCTATTTGGCCCTGACCACCCTGGAGCGGTACTGGTGGGGTGAAGGGGAAGTAAAATTCTACCTCGATGGCGATACCGATTACCCCACTCTGTGCGGTACCGGTACCGAGGATTATTTTGGCGGTTCTTGGAGCTTTGCCAAACAGGAAAACGGCCGTACCGTGGAGCAGACGTACTGCACGCCGTTTTTGGGCTACCCGTATTATTCTGCTCATGACACCCTTGTTCACAATGATTACCACAATGACGACTGTCCGCCTATGCGCGGTTTTTATCGCTGGCATTTGCCGGACCCCAGCTTCTTCCAGCAGGACCTGAAAGTGACCATCCAGCAAATCGGGGTGTGCCACAAGGGTCTGTTTGAACGGCAGGACGATGTAGCCAGTGTGGCCTATTGGTACCAGCAAGAACCTCACGCTGCTTTCCCTCCGCTTATGGAAAAGCGGTTGCGGTGGCCGCGGTAATCAAAAGCGAAAAAGTCTTCCTCTTAAAAAGGGGAAGGCTTTTTTACTGATGCCGGTTTAAGTT
>CAJKJS010000194.1 GCA_905200265.1 uncultured Oscillospiraceae bacterium | reverse complement strand
AGTGTATGGCCTGCCGTAAATGTGGGCTGTGTGAAGGCCGGCACCATGTAGTCTTCGGCGTAGGCAACCCAAAAGCCAAAATCCTGTTTGTAGGTGAAGGCCCCGGCGAAAACGAAGATTTACAGGGTGAACCCTTTGTAGGACGAGCCGGACAATTGCTGGATAAATATCTGGCCGCTATCGATCTATCCCGTGAAAGCAACATTTACATTGCCAACATTGTCAAATGCCGCCCTCCCCATAATCGCGACCCAAAACCGGAAGAACAAGAAGCCTGTATTGGCTATTTGCGTGATCAATTACGGTTGCTTTCCCCCAGTATTTTGGTATGTTTGGGGCGCATTGCTGCTATGCGGATTATGGACCCCGACATTCGCATTACCCGCCAACATGGCCAGTTTGTGAAAAAAGGGAATTTATGGATGATGGCCACCCTGCACCCCGCCGCGCTCCTACGCAATCCAAGACAAAAAGGCGACGCCTTCGAAGACTTTCTTGCTTTGCGGCAAAAAATTGACGAATTACACTGCGACATCGCAAAAGAAAACACAACCGGCACCTAAACCGGTTGTGTTTTTCTTTTACAGGAATTTTTGCAGCACACGGAAGAATTCTTTCAGGTCAACAGGTTTTGCCAAATGGGCGTTCATCCCACAAGCCAGACATTTTTGAATATCTTCTGAAAAAGCATCGGCCGTCATAGCGATAATCGGAATTTGCTTGGCATCAGGGCGATCCATGGCGCGAATCGCTTCGGTGGCCTCATACCCATTCATAATAGGCATACGCAGATCCATTAAAATCACATCGTAATACCCAGGAGCAGACTGTGCAAATTTTTCAGCGCATAGCTGCCCATTTTGTTCCCAATCCACCGCAAATCCCACGCTCATAAGTAGTTCGGTGGCAATTTCACCATTTAAGTCGTTATCTTCGGCTAATAAGACCCGGCGTCCCTCAAAATGGCCTCCCGTTTCCTGCTGCGGCTCTTCCTCTTGTTGGGGAAAAGCCAGATGGCTTAACCCGGAATACAACGTAGATGTAAACAGTGGCTTAGACAAAAATCCACTGATACCAGCTTTGCGGGCTTCTTCCTCAATTTCACTCCAGTCATACGCTGAGATCAGTAAAATGGGAATATCTTCGCCAATATGAAGCCGGAGCTGACGCGCTGTTTCTATGCCATCCATATCGGGCATCTGCCAGTCCAGCAAAACCACCTGGTAATCCTGGTTTTGGCGGTGCCGTTCCTCTGCTTTTTGTACGGCTTCTTTACCACTGGTCACCCATTCGGCTTTTACCCCAATTTCGCACAAGGACTGCACAGCCGATTGACATAGGAGCACATCGTCATCGACTACCAACATATCCCAAGGCGGCAATAGCCGTTGGTCTTCGGGCACTTCGACCCGTTCCAAGTCCACCGTTACGTGGAATTCGCTGCCCTGGTCAAGCTTACTTTTCACCTCGATGGTACCCTGCATTTCATCGACGATGTATTTGGTAATGGCCATTCCCAAACCAGTACCTTCTGTTTTGTGTACACGGCTACTATCTTCCCGTTCAAAGGATTCAAAAACCTTCTTTTGGAATTCCTCCGACATACCGATTCCGGTATCTTTCACGGTAAAGTGAGTACGTACATACTTATCCCCCCGGGGAGAATTCTCCTGGGCGATCATGACACTGATGCGTCCACCTTCCGGTGTAAACTTCAGGGCATTGGAAAGCAGATTCAGTAGCACCTGGTTAAGCCGCACACTGTCTGTGTACACCTGCTCGGACTGAATATGCTGGATAAAAATATCAAACAGCTGATTTTTCGCTTTAATCTGGGGCTGTACGATACTAACAAGCCCTTCCATCACGTCCTTTAGGGATACAATATCCACATTCAGCGACAACTTGCCGCTTTCGATTTTGGACATATCCAGTACATCATTAATCAGTCCCAACAAGTGGCGGCTGGAGAGTGTTATTTTTTTTAAACAATCTTTTACCTGTTCCGTATTATCTATATGGGCTGTCGCAATCGCCGTCATCCCTATAATGGCATTCATCGGGGTGCGGATGTCGTGGCTCATATTGGACAGAAACTCGCTTTTTGCTAGATTCGCCGCTTCGGCCTCCTGCCGCGCTTTTTGCAGTTCGGCCATTTGCCGCCGGGACATACGGAAATACCCGGCAAAAATGATGAGCAGCGTTATCAGAATAATACCGCAGGCCGCCAGGGTAATCCACAACCACTGGGCCTCCAATCCGGCCATTGTCTCATCCATCACACCATAGGGCATAACCGAAATTAGATACCATTCGGAATCGTGAAGCGGCACCCCATATAGACGCCGCCTTTCACCGTTTTCCGTAAAAACAACCGAATAGTTTTCCTCTTTTAAAAGGGCCTGCTCCATATCATTGACGGCTTCATCTGTAGTGGTGTCATCAAACTGCACATTTTTACGCAGCCAATCATAGTAATTATCTTCTTTGTTATTGGCGTTTTTTAAAATAAAAGTACCATCTTTACTGATGATATGGGAATAGATTAGCGATTCGTCTACCCCCAGTGACATGGAATAGTCGATGTATTCAATCGGAATACCCGCTACTAAGGCGGTGCACTCTTTGCCATCTTCCATGGGATATTCCGTGGAAACCCCTAGCAGCAGCATCTCTTCCCCTGCATCCGTTTCTCCGACTACTAACTTGGAGATATCTCCTTCCCCGTTCAAAGAATCCAGAAACGGTTTTTCATTGACAATTGTGACCGGATCGCCATAAATCACATCCAGGGTTCCGTCGCGGGTATAAAGCGCCAGATAGCTAAATCCCCGTACTTGGCCGCTGAGGGTAAGTTCCTCCTCCAGTTCCGGCCCATATTCGTCCACCGTTTCCGGTGGGGTACGCCAAATAATCCCTTTTACCATCGTCAGGCGCAAATCAATGATGGAAGCAAAGTGCCGCTGCAATTGCCGGCTCATTTCCGACATATACATTTCGCCCACTTCATTCATGGCATCTTCATTCTGTTTTGCCATATAATGGGTCATGCCGACAAATACGCCCACGCATACCACCAGAATCGAGAGGAGGCTGCTCCAGAGAAAACGGATTGTTTTTTTCTTCATACTTTTTTCGTCTTCCTTTCGCGGTTTCGCCAAAGGCCGTTATGCATCCGGTCTTTTTTCCATCAGTCTTCCCAATGTTTTGCACAAAATAGAAAAATCAATGGGTTTTGAAACATGAGCGTTCATTCCGGCTGCCGTGGTAGCCGCAATATCTTCTGCAAATGCATTGGCCGTTACGGCAATAATGGGAACTTTTCGGGCATCGGGCCGGTGCAGAGCACGAATTTTTTTAGCTGCCTCGCATCCATCCATTTCCGGCATTTGCATATCCATCAAAATGGCATCAAAGGTGAAAGGCTCCGATTCCGAAAACCGTTCGACTGCCTCTGCGCCATTCCACGCCTGCACCACCTGCACGTCATTCATGGCAAGCAGTTCAGTGGTAATTTCCATGTTTACTTCGTTATCTTCTGCCAGCAAAATACGCCGTCCGGTCAGGGCCTGCAAATCCGGTTTATCCGGCTCCTCCGTTGTCTTTTTCGACACGTTTGCTTTTTCATTTTCTGCCAGGACAAAGGGCAGCACAACGGTAAACACACTTCCCTTTCCAGGTTCGCTCTCCACCTGGATTTCGCCGTTCATCTGCACCACCAAATTGTGGGTAATCGGCATGCCGAGCCCTGTTCCCGCTGCCTGTTTGGCACTAAACCGCAATTCCCGCATGTAGGGTTCAAACAGGTGGGGCAAAAGCTCTTTGGAAATGCGAATACCGGTATCGGCTACAACAAGCTTAAATTGCGCGTATTT
>CAJKJS010000193.1 GCA_905200265.1 uncultured Oscillospiraceae bacterium | reverse complement strand
TATTCCTACACCCGGGGCTTTTTTTGTGCTGTCTGCACAATCTGGGGCGGTTCAATTTTAGAAGGCTTCTTTTTTACTTTTTATATTAAAGATACAATTGCCGGTCCATTACAACCAAATTTTCAAAGGGCGTGTTGCCGGGCACTTCACAGCCGCCAGCGATCATGGAGCGGGTATTTCCCACCGCCAAACAGGCCTTTGTTTTTTCGGCCACTTCCTCAGGTGTACCACTCAAAATCACCGCAACCGGGTCCAGGTTACCGCAAATGCTAATGGGATCATCTTTTACCAGCTCGACAGCAGACTTGTAATCCACCATCCAGTCAATATCCAGAATATCCGGTCCGACCTCCCGCAGAAGCGGCAGTAAAGGCGTGATATTCCCGCAAATATGCAGCTTCACTTTAGCACCCAAGCTGTGGATATACTCGACAATCTTTTTATCATAATCCATGGCGTATTCTTCGTACAACGACGGCCCAATCAGGGAAGCCACCGCATTGCCCACGCCAATAATGTCGGCCCCAGCATCTACCTGAGCTTTGGCAAACGCTTTCTGCCGGTCGTGGACAATTTCCATCAGTTCCGGCAAATACTCTTCGTCTTCCGCCAAGTCATACATCAGTTCCGTCACACCGCGCAGGTCGGCGCATTCCGCCAGCACACCTTCGACCCAGCCAATAATGGGGATTTCGCCTCCCACTTTTTCCCGGAACAGTTCCACGGCCCGAATACGGTCCAGGGTACGGTCATTGTCATAAGGGCTGACAATCTTTAGTTTTGAAAGATCACAGTCTTTTTGTAGCAGCGCCGGGGTACTGTGCGGCACCGCATCTTCCGGGAATGTGATGGTAGCTCCAAACGAGGCGGTTTCCCGCATGGGGTCGGAAATCGCACTTACCGCGTCAAATCCGAAATGCTCCATACAGTACAGGTTCCCTTCCACCAGCTTTTTGTAATTTTGGGCATATTCCCGGTAGCTGACACCGGCACATTTCGCTACCAAGGCCATCGCAATATTCAGGTTCGGTACTTTATCTACCGGCTTGCCCGCCATACGGGCCCATACGCGTTCATAAGGGGTCATGCTTTTTTACCTCCTATCTCCATAGGGAACGTCACTTTGCGCAGAATCGTTCCACCCATGGGCACCAGGGTGCTTTCAATCGTTTTATTTCCGTCCCAGAAATAACCCGTGATGGTCTGGTGCTGCCAGTTTCCATCGGGGGTATCCTGATGGCGGAAGGATGTGCGGTCATCTTCGTGAATCTTCCAGGTCTCCCGCTCGGGCTGGGTCGAGTCATATCCCACTTCGCGGAACGGGGCCAGATCATACGAAAGAATGGTGTGTTCTTCACTATCAATGGGCAATGCATAAAGCAGCGGCCCATAGCTAACAAACAGATCTTTGCAGAAATCGGTCCGCACTTTCACGTCACAGGTAAAGGTCACCGTAAAGTGCTGTGTACCGCTCCATTCTTTTTCAATCACATACCGGTTCTTTTCTTCGCGACCGGCTTCTTCTACCTGCATGGAAGTAGCCCACCGGGGTTTCCGGATGCCAAACGCAAACGTTACCGGGCGTTCAGCCGTCACTTCAAACTGCACGGTCAAATGGGCCGGATAATCGGTTACCTGCCGTACCGTGACCGGCACACCGTCTACTTCATAGGTAAACCGGCTGCTGCCAAACAACACAGCGGTAAACCCGTCTTTTTCCTTATGATACATGTTCTGCACATAGTGAGGCGTCAGGCGGCCCATGTTCGGCACACAGCACACCGCCGTGGTCTGATGGACAGGGGAATACTTGTAGCGTTCATCGGCGTACACGTCACCCCGGTGATGATGCCGGTTAGCCGTATAGCAGTTGTCGTTCTTGCAGTACATAATGGAGCTTTCGGTAGGATGCTTCATGCCCATACCGGCATTATAATACAGCCATTCCATTTTATCGCCCAGGGACACATCCCCGCCTTTTTCCAGCAGCAAGGCATAACTGTCGAACAGTTCGGTAACGGAACAGAATTCATACCCGGTGGTATTGGCATTGGCCGTACGTCCACCAATCCATTCATCACCAATGGGGCCGCCGGATGGCGTCAGATAGAACGGTAACTTTGCCAGCATCTGGTCTAGTAAATGGCGGTATTCCGGTTTCCGGTACGCCGCAATAATCACGGCGCGCAAATGTTCATACGCGTGCACCCCGTGGTCTTTCCAGAAATAATCCGGGTTTTCCAGGGATTCGATTTTCATATCTTCTTCCGACACGTGATTGGCGGAATAGTTTTCGTACAGCCACACAGCGTAATCTTCGTACGTTTCGTCCCCTGTAATGGCCGTCATTTCACAAAGCGCATCCATAATGGTCAGCCCATGGCAATGGCCCGAAAAGCTGTTTTCTACACAGAAGGGATTGGATTGTCCCTTGGGGTACCCTTCCATCAAATTGGCAAAGGCACGTTTCAGGGCTTCCAGTACTTTCTGGTCACCGGTGGCTTCGTAATACCCCAATAGGCCGCGATACAACGTGGATTTCGACCACAGTTCCCCGTTTTCCGTCGTATGCCGGTACCGAAGGTCCTCCCCATAAATACCCAGATAACCGTCATCGTCCTGGGTTTTCAAAATGGTATCGACATACGCATCCACTTTTTTCCGCCATGCTTCGTCCTCCAGCAACAGCCCGGCACGCACATACCCGTCGCGCCAGTTAGACTGGCTTTCACTGTTCCACCACATGTACTGGACAGCCACATCCTGCATTTCGTGGTGTTCATCCGGTTTGCGCCCCAAATCGGCCTGCTTGGAAACACGGGTCAGCCGGTCGGCGCCATAGATCTTCTGGTCGCACACAATGGTGGGCGCCAACTCCTCCAGGTGTCCGATGCAGCCATTCATATCCCGTTCCATGCTGGCCCGCAGTTCCCCTTCCGGTTTTACGACGCCAAATAGAATCTTATCCATCGCCATCTCCTTTCTGCTGATTCACAGCTTTTGCCCCTATGCTTTTTAATTTGCTTCTCTTTTCCGTTTTGAACGCTTCTTTTCTCGTCCTTCAAAAAGACAAATCGTTAAATGGAACGTTCCATTTAGTGATTTCATTATATAGGCTCTCACGTTATTCCTCAATATCCAAACTGCCCAATCTTTTCTGGTTCTTCTTGTGCAGGGTTCCCTTTTTTCTTGGTAAGCCCCCGACGCACACCGGCGGATGCCTTGCACGGGTCCTCTGGCTCTGTTATAATTTTCTTGATTTACGAAAAAGAGGGGCCTTGCTTATGCCTACCATGAAAGATGTCGCAAAACTGGCCGGGGTTTCCCATGGCACCGTGTCCAATGTGATCAACGGAGTCAAAACGGTCAATCGTGATACCGTTGCACGGGTGGAACAAGCCATGAAACAACTGGGCTACCGTCCCGATGCCAAAGCCCGCAGTTTGCGTCAAAAAAAGACCAATACGATTGGGGTCGTTTTGCCCAATTTGGTGGACAATCTCTACTCCCGGGTTTATACCGGTGTGGAAGAAAAATTGCGGGGCACTGGGTACAGCCTTACGTTATGCCTGACAGACGACCGACCCGAAATCGAAAAGGCCGCTTTGCGGCGACTACAGCAGCAACGGGTCGAAGCTATCCTTTTAGTCAGTTGTCTGCCGGATCAGGTTGCACTGTTTGACGATCTGGCCGTCACCGGTATTCCGGTGGTTTTTATTCAGCGTCAACCCAAAGATCACTCCGATTCTGTTTTTGTTGGTACCGATTTTTGTGATTCTTTTTACCGGGCTACCACGTTCACCTTATCCCACACCCCGGGCCGGCTTTGCCTGCTCACCGGCAACCCCGCCTTTTCCTGTGAAGCCGATGCCGCCCGAGGATTTCAAAAAGCGCTGTCTGAAGCCG
>CAJKJS010000192.1 GCA_905200265.1 uncultured Oscillospiraceae bacterium | reverse complement strand
CGCGCTTGACTGGGGGTCAAGAGGCCGTGAGTTCAAGTCTCGCCACTCGGACCAGAAAAAGCCTGTATGCTTTTGCATACAGGCTTTTTTGTTTTGCTTCCCCTTCCCCCTCCTTTGACTTCCCCCACTCGGGGGCGGTATGATAAAGATAGCAATGCACACGATAACCACCCAGAGGAAGGGGGAATTTGTATGTGGTTCCGAAAAAAAGCGGCGCCCTGTCCGTTTGACCGGGCCGTGTACACCCCGGTCATCCGCGCCAGCATTTGCACCGGGGAAAAGGTGGCGGGTTTTAAACACAAGCAGACGGGAGCGTTTACCGGCGTTATGCTCTTGCGCTCCCCCCAGGACCTAATGAATTTTCGCACCCAGTACCATATAGAAGACAGCGACATCCCCACTGAATACTGATTTTTCCCCCATTTTCCCCCACGGACAGGCAAACGGTGGAAAACGAAATTTTTTCGAGGCCCTTTCCCTCATGGACACAGCCTTGCACAAAAAACATTCCCTACAAACCTTTACGGGTATAACAAAGAACCGGATACCGTTTCCCGCTTGTCGGGGAAAATGGTATCCGGTTTTTGCTGTCGCCCGAAAAAAAGCGGGAACGGAGAGTTTCTCCGTTCCCGCACTATTTTGTTTAAAAAAGGCCCAACAAGATTACCACCGGGTCAGTTCCAGGTACAAATCCTTATATTGCCAGGCCGAACGGTTCCACGACACGTCCTTATCCATGTTGCGCTGTACCACTTCGTCCCAGTGGTAGCGGTTGGTAAAGTACGCCGTCTTGGCACGGTTGATGGCGTCGAGCAGCAGGCCCGCGTCGTACCGGTCAAAGGTGAAGCCGTTGCCGCCACCGGTCTGGTCGTTGTACGGTTCCACGGTGTCCTTCAGGCCGCCGGTCTCGCGCACGATGGGCAGACCGCCGTAGTGCATATCATTGAGCTGCGTCAGGCCGCAGGGTTCAAAGCGCGACGGCACCAACAGCGAATCGGAACCGGCATAAATACGATGGGCCCGAGATTCGTCATACTGAATGCAAGCGCTGAACATGCCCTTGTATGTATTTTCATAGTAACGGAACGTGTCTTCGTACTGCTTGTCGCCAGTACCCAGTACAATCACCTGCGTGTTGCCGTCCATGACCTGGGGAATGATGGCGTTGACCAGGTCCAGGCCCTTCTGGTTCGTCAGGCGGGAGATCAGGCCAATAACAAACTTGCCAGCATCCTGCCATAAGCCCAGTTCGCGCTGCAAAGCGAGTTTGTTTTCCCACTTGTGCTGCAACACATCCAACAGGCCATAATTGACCGCCAGCGACGGATCGGTGGCCGGGTTCCACATATCGTAATCAATCCCGTTGACAATCCCGCGCAATTTGCCGCTGTGATACCGCAAATGGGCATCCAATCCTTCGCCGTATTCGGGGGTTTGAATCTCCTGAGCGTAGGTATGGCTTACGGTGGTAATACGGTCGGCATACGCCAGGCCGCCCTTTAGCATGTTGGCGTCCAGATAATTCTGTTGCAGGGCACCCATTGTGAAGACTTCATTCGGCAGACCAGACCAGTAGCGGATAGTGGGAATGTTATACACCCCCTGGAACCGCAAGTTGTGAATGGTGAGCACCGACTTCGCCCGGCCTACAGGAGACGTTTTAAAGATGGTGCGCAGATACACCGGCACCAGCGCCGCCTGCCAGTCGTGGCAATGCACAATGTCCGGAATCCAGTTCAAAAAGTTCAAAGCCGCCAGCGCCGCTTTGCTGAAGAAGCAGTACCGCGGAATATCGTCCACCAGGTTCAGGTACGGGTTGCCCACATAGAAGAATTCCTGGTTGTCGATAAAGTCATATACAACGCCGTCACAGACGTATTCCATAATGCCCACGTAGTACGTCCGCCCGGTCTCGCCCAGATCCATCTGGAATGCACCGCGGTATTGCATCTTTTCCTGGTATTCCCACGGGATGCAGCCGTACCGGGGCAAAATGACACGCACATCGCAGTTCAGCTTCACCAGTTCCCGGGGCAGTGCATACATGACGTCGCCCAGACCACCGGTCTTCACAAACGGATGGCATTCCGAACCAATAAACGCCACGCTGCGGCGGGGCGTATCCGGCATGGGGGGTACATACACAGGCGCTTCCTCCTTTACAGGCTCTTCTTCAACAGGCGTTTCTTCCACAGCGGGAGCTGCTTCCTCGACAGGAGCTGCTTCCTCGGCGGGAGCCGCTTCCTCAACGGGAGCTGCTTCCTCAACAGGGGCCGCTTCCTCGACGGGGGCTTCTTCCACAGCGGGAGCTGCTTCCTCGACGGGGGCCGCTTCCTCGGCGGGAGCTGCTTTCTCAACAGGGGCCGCTTCCACAGCGGGAGCCAATTCCTCAACGGGAGCTACTTCCACGACAGGAGCCGCTTCCTTGACAGGTTCTTCTTTCGCGGGCGCTTTCTTTTGGGACGCTGCTTTCTTTCTGGCAGCTGTACTCTTAGCCGGTGCCGTCTTCTTCGCAGCCGGAGCTACTTCTTTTGCAGCAAGTGCCGTTTCCTTCACGGCCGGAGCGGCTTCTTTCGCGGCGGCTGCCGTTTCCTTCGCAGCCGGAGCGGCTTCTTTCGCGGCGGCTGCCGTTTCCTTCGCAGCCGGAGCGGCTTCTTTCGCGGCGGCTGCCGTTTCTTTTACAGCCGGAGCGGCTTCTTTCGCGGCGGCTGCCGTTTCTTTTACAGCCGGAGCCACTTCTTTCGCAACGGGTGCTACTTCCTTCACGGGTGCTGCGGTCTCCACGGCCGCCGCTTCCACAGCTTCTGCCTTGGCTTTTACGGGGGCCGCTTTCTTTGCGGCGGAAGACGCCGTTTTCGCGGCTGTCTGTTTCTTTTTCGATGTTGTCTTTTTCCGAGCCATACCGAACCATCCCTTCGCTTTGTTTCCGTTTCTCACAGAGCAGCCGCCGCCCGCAAGACCGGGGGTGTTCCCGCTCCGAATAACCAGATCCGTACAAAACCGGTTCTCGTTATGTATTAAAATAGTACCACAACCTGGGAAAAATTGCAATCATCCGCACAAATATACGCCCCTTTTGGCCTCCTAAGGAACCTGTTTTTCGGGCTTTGAAACCAAAATCGGCAAAAGCCGCCACGGTTCCTTAAAAAGCGACTCTTTTTGCACTGGTTTGGTGCCACAAACTCTTTCGTGCAACGAAGGGTATCCCCCAAAAACGAACCCCCGCCCGGCAGCCACAAAGGCCACCCGGCGGGGGAATTTCATTCATCCAGCACTTTTTCCCGGTAGGCCCGGGGCAGGGTGCCGGTTAGGCGTTTAAACACTTTGGTAAAATAACTCTGGTCCGTAAAGCCCACCATCAGGGAAATATCCGTCAGGCGCAAATCCCGGTCGCGCAAGAGTTCCTTTGCCTTATTCACCCGCACCCGGTTGAGGTATTCGTGGAATGTAACCCCTGCCTCCCGTTTAAACACCCTACACAGGTACGACGGGGTTAAATACACTTCCCTCGCCACGGTTGTTAGGGTGATGGGTTCGCTATAGTGTTCCCCGATATACTGCACACACCGGTGCAAAAGGTTGGCGTGTTTCGAATCGGCATAGGTAAACAGTTCCTGCATGAGGGAGTTAAGCGCATCCGACAGCCACAAGCACAAACTATCCAACGTACGAAATTCCATGAGTTTCTGCAAATATTCCTGATTCAGCTGTAAGGTGCGGTCGGGGTCGGCGCCAGAGTGAATCGCTTCCCGGGACATCAGCACCAGGAGTTCATACAGCCGCGTTTTCACCCGTTCGATCTGTCCGCCGTTGGTAAACAAAATGGCGCCCAGTATTTCGTTTAAGTATTTCTGGGTTTCCTCCCGGTTTTGGGCCTGCATGCTCTGCAGCAGACGGCGCTCCAGTT
>CAJKJS010000191.1 GCA_905200265.1 uncultured Oscillospiraceae bacterium | reverse complement strand
TCATTCAGCTTGATTCCATACTGCTGCGCCATTTCGGTATACCCACAGTGCTGGTAAATCCCCCGCAGCATAGCCGGTGTATAAGGGCCACCGGGACTTTCCACCACCGTTACCTGAGCGCCGTGATCGGATAGCCATGTGCAGACCGCTGCCGTCACCAGCGGATGGGTGCAGGTGCCGCTTTCTTCTTTGGCTCGAACCACCAAATTAGGTTTAACGGCAACTTTCATGCCCGGTTTGATTTTTTCTGCAAAACCTAACGCTTCAAACTGTTCGTCGATGATAGCGCGCAGAGCTTCATACTCATACACTTTACAAGAAGACAAATAGACGGTGTTATGATTCATACTTTTTCACAAAGCGCTCAATCCGGCGCAAAGCCTCCGTAATATGTTTGATTGAATACGAATAAGAAATTCGTACAAACCCTTCCCCGCACGCGCCAAACGCCGTACCGGGCACCACCGCCACATGTTCTTCAAGCAATAGCTTTTCACAGAACTCGTCGGAAGAAAGTCCTGTCTTTTGGATACTGGGGAATACATAAAAGGCCCCTTCGGGATCAAAACAGGTGAGCCCCATGCGGTTTAGCTCACTGACGATCAACCGGCGGCGCATGTCGTATTGTTCCCGCATGTAGGCAATATCGCTATCCCCATTGCGCAAAGCTTCAATCGCTGCATACTGGGAGGGCGTAGGCGCACTCATAATGACATACTGGTGCAGTTTGGTCATAGCCGCAATAATTTCTTTTGGCCCCATGGCATACCCCAGACGCCAACCGGTCATGGCAAATGCCTTAGAAAAACCATTGACGACAATGGTGCGTTCCTTCATGCCCGGGATATTCACCATAGAGCAATGGCTCGCATCCCCATACGTCAATTCCCCATAGATTTCATCGCTCAACACCAATAGGTCGTGATCGATCACGACCTTGGCAATGGCCTCCAGATGCTCCCGACGCATGACGCCCCCGGTGGGGTTATTCGGATAGGGCAAAATGAGCAGTTTGGTTTTAGGGGTAATATGAGCGAGCAATTCTTCCGGCGTCAAACGGAAATGATCCTGTGCCTTTGTTTCCATGATAACCGGTACCCCTTCGGCCATTTCCGTCATGGGAACATAGCAAACATAACTGGGTTCCGGAATCAACACTTCATCTCCGGGGTTTATCAGGGTACGGATGCATAAATCGATTGCTTCCGATCCCCCTACCGTTACTAAACATTCGGTTTCCGGCTGATACGAAACACCATAATGCCGGTCAAACCACCGGCACAGTTCCTGCCGTAGTTCCGAAAAACCCCGGTTGGGGGAATAGTGAGTACGGCCTTTGTCCAGCTGGCGGATACCCTCCTGCCGAATATGCCAGGGAGTGGAAAAATCCGGTTCTCCAATACTGAGAGAAATCACGTCTTCCATTTCACTGGCAATATCAAAAAACTTTCGAATCGCCGACGGTTTAATGATTTGGATTTCCCGATTCAAGCGGGACTGGTAATCGATCACGCTTGTCCCTCTCTCTCATCGATTTCTTCGCCCTGCAAAGAAACACCCGCTTCCTTGTAGCGATGTAAGATAAAGTGCGTCGCCGTCGACAACACCCCTTCAATTGGTGCCAGCCGCCGGGCCACAAATACAGCAATGTCCTGCATGGTGCGGGCATTGACCGTTACCGCCAGATCGTACGCGCCGCTCATCAGATATAGACTTTCCACTTCTTCAAAAGACATGATGTGTTCCGCAATCGCATCAAAACCCGTATCTTTGCGGGGGGTAACCCGCAACTCAATGAGGGCCGATGCCCGTTCAACTCCCGCTTTTTCATAATTGATCAGGGGCTTATAGCCACAGATAATCCCCTGCTTTTCGTATTCATCAATTGCGGCCGCTACTTCCTGGGTGCTGCGATTGAGCATCACGGCCATTTGCTCGTTGCTAAGCCGCGCATTTTCATCGAGAAGCTGCAGTACTTTTTCCATTATGTAAGACTCCTTTCTTCTTTTCCTTCATACTCTTCCCCAAGAGGAACCGGGCATGGCCGGCGCCCCCGGTAAACACTATATTCTGTAAAGCCCATCCGTCGCAGCATGGAACATGTGCGGGGGATAAAGCTACCGGTGTCCGCCGGTACATGAGCATCGGCCCCCATCGTAATAAGCCGTCCGCCCAACTGATAATACCGGCGCAAAAGCGCTTCTCCTGGCAAAGATTCCCCGATTTCCTGCCGGAAACCGGAAGCGTTGACTTCCAGTGCGATTTGCTTTTGGATAAGAGCCCGAAATACCCGGTCAATCGCATCAGCAAAGGGCGTTATCTCCACATCCTTTGGCATATAACGCAGTGGATATGTCAGATGGGCTAATGAATCAAATTGCCCCCATGTTACCATATCAAGCAGTTCGGAAAAATACCGGCACAAAAGCTCATAGGGATCGTGCTGCTCATAATTCAGGAAATAAAAATCCTCTTCCCCTTCCAGGTTATGTAGCGAACCAATCACAAAGTCATAAGGGCCATGGCGCAAAATCTCTTTGGCTGCCCGCCTGTCCTGAAGCGGTTCACCCAGTTCTACCCCAAAAAGAATTTCCAGTTTTCCCTGCCAGTCTTTCGTCGCCTGCTGTGTACTGTAACGGGAAAGATCCATCATCGCCCGGGAATTGTCAAAAAGAAAGACCGGGCAATCTCGATGGTCGGTAATCGTTATACACGAAAGACCATGGGCAACCGAAGCCGCCGCCATTTCTTCCACGGAATAGGCCGCGTCGAAAGAAGCGGAAGAGTGCATGTGATTATCGCTGTAAAAAGGGGCTTTCATTCTGTGTTATACAATCCTTTCTCCCTGTGGAACCTGCGGCACTTTAAACCGGCAGCGCAAACGGTACATCATGCGAGAAAAACGAGCGCTGGGAACCGTATCATAAACACGGGAAAGCAGCAGCATGGCAGGGTTTTCTTTGCCTTTTAGTGTTTTTAAGGGGCTTCCTGCTAACGGCGAACGTTCCCGATAGTGAAGGTATTCGTCCCTACCCGGAATGGTACATTCGATGAACCAGGGTTTCGTGGGCAATTTTCCGCCAATATAATGGTAAATGACCGCATTTTCGCGCTCATTTTGAATGCTTTCCTGGGAGAAAGTCGGTTTTTCCGGCATATGGTATCCTGCCACCAGAGAAAGCACCCGGTTGCTCATCCCCACTGGGAAATCATACCGGAGCGGCAGGCGCACCACATCTTCCGGGCGTACTGTCAAATTAAACAGGGTTTGATCCGGAAAACGGAACCGAGCCCCATGTTTTTTTACCCAGCGCTGCAAAACCGCATCAATATGACGGCGCCGGCATTCTTCCAGGTTAAAAAGCAAAACGCCACCGTTAAAATAAAACGGGGTATGATAAAATGGGTCATCGGGCCAAGCCGATGTAAAGGCGGGCACGTCCAGTACACCACCCAGTAGTTTTCCCTCTAGGTCTGTCTGCCACAACTCATGCAAAGGCCGGCGGATAATGGTATCGCCATCAATCCACAAAATGCGGTCCAGATCCGGGAAGATTTCTTCCATAAACATATACAAATAGGCGTTGCACGTACCCTTCCACCCGGTTGGCCGGTATTCTTCCCGAATTTGCCGGATGTACGCATCGCAATTATGCAGGCACACGGTACCACGGGGGTACGGTTCTGTAGTCTGAAGAAGCAGCTTTTCGTTTTCTGGGCTGACAAATTCCGTGAGAACATGAACACAGACGTCTTCATCCCGATGATTTTCAAACACAGAAACAGCCGAAACTGCTGTAGGAGCACAATAGCCGTCGTTTGTCATGTAACACACATGGATCATAAATCTCGCATCCTTTTTCCTCTGTACTGCTTTTTCAGTCACAGATTATTCATAATGTTACTATAGCATAAAGGGCCGAAAAAAGGAAG
>CAJKJS010000190.1 GCA_905200265.1 uncultured Oscillospiraceae bacterium | reverse complement strand
GAAAGGTATGAAGAGCATGACTTGGGAAAAACTGGGACAAAACCTATTGGAATGGGTCTTCAGTATGGGACCGCGGCTGATTGCTGCTATCCTCATTGTGGCGATCGGTTGGTGGTGTGCCAAATTTGTACGACGTCTTTTAAAGCGCGCTATGGAAAATCCCAAAACGGAAAATGGTGTATTGACGTTTGTGGGGTCGATTTCCAATATTTTAATTAAAGCATTTGCGGTTATCATTGCCATGTCACAGCTTGGATTTGACATGACCACTATTATCACGGCGCTGGGCGCCTGTGGGGTGGCTGTGGCACTGGCGTTGCAAAACAGTTTGAGCAATGTAGCCAGTGGTGTGCAGATTCTCATTAACCATCCGTTTCGGGTGGGGGATTATGTGTCTCTCGGTGGATTCGAAGGCACGGTACAGCGCATCGAAATTATGACGACGGCGCTGTTCACAGCCGATAATAAGGAAGTCGTGATTCCCAATTCCCAAGTGACTTCCAGTGTCATTACAAACTATTCGGCGCAGACGTTCCGGCGCATTGACCTTTCTTACGGGGTCTCGTACCAGGCAGACCTGCAAAAAGCCAAAGAGGTGGTGCGGCAGGTCATTGAACAGCAGGAAATGGTCGTGGCCGATCCTGAACCGTTGGTGGCCGTAGGGGCGCACCGGGACAGTTCGGTGGAAATCGTGGCACGTGTCTGGTGCGAAAAAGAAAACTACTGGCCGCTTTATTATGCCATGCAAGAGCAGGTGAAAATGGCTTTTGACCGGGAGAATATTGAAATTCCTTTTCCTCAGATGGACGTGCACCTGCATGCCGGGGAGGAAAAATCATGAACGGCCGTTTTATCAAACTCACCCGGGGACTCGTTTATAACCCCGATGCCGCTGCACTGCGGTGGGAAGTTTTTATGCAGGAACAGGGGTTCCAAAACGAATTTGATGAAGCCGACAATACAGCGCTGCATCTGACCGTATATGCAGGGGATAAGCCAATAGGCACCGCTCGTCTCTTGTGGCCGGATTCTACAGGAGTATGGCATATAGGGCGTGTGGCGGTACGGCGGCCCTTTCGGTCCCAGGGATGGGGAGCGGTGGCCGTTCGTACCTTGGAGCAGCAGGTAAAAATTCGGGGCGGGGGTACCGTGGCCTTACTGGCACAGCTGCCCGCTGTCCCTTTTTATGAAAAATTGGGGTATACTGCGTTTGGAAAAATAGAAGATGACGAAGGATGTCCCCACCGGCACATGAAAAAAGAGATTTTGCCCATTTTTTGAGAAAGGATGAAAAAGAGTCAATGGTTTTCAGTAGTATCTTCTTCCTGTTTGTCTACTTGCCGATTGTGCTGGCACTTTATTATGTGGTGCCTCGCCGGTTTAAAAACCTGCTATTGTTTGTATGCAGTCTGATCTTTTATGCTTGGGGCGAACCGGTCTATATTCTCGTTATGCTGTTCACGGCATTTATCGACTATTTTAACGGTGCCATGGTGGATCGTTTCCGGGACCGGCCGGCTATTGCCAAAGCGTTTGTCTTTGAAAGCGTGATTGTGAATCTGTCGCTGTTGGGCTTTTTTAAGTACAGTGGCCTATTGGTCAGCACGTTTAACAGCGCCACGGGCCTTTCGGTGCCGGTGCCGGAAGTGACGTTGCCCATTGGTATTTCGTTCTATACCTTCCAGTCCATGTCGTATACCATTGATATTTATCGCAACCGGGCGCCGAGGCAGCATCATATTGTGGATTATGGTACGTATGTTTCCTTCTTCCCGTACCTGGTGGCCGGGCCTATTGTGCGGTATGAAGTGCTGGCTCTGCAAGTAATGAATCGGCAGGAAACGCTGGAAAAATTCACCCAGGGCGCCCAGCGCTTCCTGGTTGGCTTGTTTAAAAAAGTCATTCTGGCGAATAACGTGGCAGCCCTGGCTGATAAAGTGCAGTTTTACGGTGACCCGTCCACCTTGTCGGCCTGGTTGGGGATTCTGGCCTTTACGTTCCAGATTTACTTCGACTTTTCGGGATATTCCGATATGGCCATTGGCCTTGGCAAAATGTTTGGGTTTTCTTTACCGGAAAACTTTAACTTGCCGTATATCTCCCATAGCGTGCGAGAGTTTTGGACGCGCTGGCATATGACGCTGGGAACCTGGTTTAAAGAGTATGTATACTTCCCCTTGGGGGGCAGCCGCCGGGGTACGCTGATTACCGTGCGGAACATGGCTATTGTGTGGACATTAACCGGTGTTTGGCACGGTGCCAGCTGGAACTATGCGATGTGGGGCGCCTATTTTGGGGTGCTGATTATTTGCGAAAAATTGTTCCTGGGGAAATGGCTGGAGAAATGGCCGAGGTTTTTGTCGTGGCTTTACAGCTTCCTGGCTGTCGTAATCGGGTGGGTTTTCTTTTCGTATACCGATATTACAAAAGCCTTTTCGGTGTTGGGCGCCATGTTCGGTGTTGGTGCGCCGCTGTATGATGATATGGGGCTTTATAACCTGCTTACTTTCCTGCCTATGCTGCTGCTCGCGGCATTTTGCAGCACACCGTATGCGGGACGAATTACCGAGAAAATGCGGCAGGGCCCGCTGGTGACAAAAGTCATTTGGTCGGCTGGTGTAGCCGTGCTGTTTGTGGCGTGCACAGCCATGTTGGTGGATAATTCCTACAACCCGTTCCTGTATTTCCAGTTCTGAGAAAGGAGTGCCTGAATGATGGAAGAACAGAAGAAAATGTCGCTGATGCAAAGATGGAAAAATCTTCTGCGCCGTTGTGGGGGCGAACGCGTCTTTGTGGCGTTGTTTTTGGTGCTAGCTATGGCGGCCGGTTTTTTGGGCACCATTCTGCTGCCCAAAGAAGAGTTTTCGGAAAATGAAAACCGCATGTTGGAAACCCTGGATACCGTGGATGGGGAAGCGATTCTAAGCGGTAGTATGATGGATAATGTCGAAAACTATATGTGTGACCATTTTCCGCTGCGCAGCTTTTTCATTACACTGAACACGGAACTGAATCTCGCCATGGGCAAAAAGGATAGCGGTGGCAATTACAGCAACCGTCCGGCCGAAGGCGGTGTGTACTTTGGGGAAAACGGCCACTTGTATGAAGTGCTGCTGGACGACCAGACCGGTGTATTTGCGAAAAATTGCCAGGCACTGGCTGATTTCGGAGAAAATGCCGGGGTGCCGCTGACAATTGTACCGGTTCCCAGTGGAGCACAGGAACAGAAAGAATACCTGCCGGCCTTTGCCGTGGAACACGACCAGCGGGAAGAATTGCAGGCTTTGCAGCAGGCAACAGAAGGGAAAACCGATACCCAGGTGGTCGATCTCTTCGATACGCTGGACCTGAAAAACGGTGATTTCTATTATAAAACAGACCATCACTGGAATCTGCTTGGTGCTTTTACGGCGTACCAGGCACTGGGTGATGTGCTAGGATACACGCCGCTGAGCCAGGATAGCATTCAGTGGGAAAAAGTTGAGCAGCCATTCTATGGTACGCTGTATTCCAAAGCGATTACTTTTGGACAACAGCCCGATGACTTCTATTTGCCCCATTTTGAAGGGGAAGAAGCCATCACGCAGACGCTGGTGACCGGGGATGTGAAAGACAGTCTGTACTGGGATGAATACCTGACCCAGAAGGATAAATATACGTCTTTCCTCGGTGGGAACCATGCTTGTGATGTGATCCGCAATAGTTCGATTCATGATGGCAGCCGGTTGCTCATCGTAAAAGATAGCTATGCCAACTGCCTGGTGCCGTTTTTGGCGCAGCACTACGAAGAAATTTATGTCGTAGACCTGCGGGCGTATAATGGGGATTTGTACCAGTTGATTGAAGAGAAAGATATTACACAGTTGATGGCCCTTTACAGTATTAAGCAGCTGTGCGATACGGATATTTCTGCAAAATTGTATAAGGCTGGGAACTGATTTGCCTGGCGTATGCACACAG
>CAJKJS010000189.1 GCA_905200265.1 uncultured Oscillospiraceae bacterium | reverse complement strand
GCCGGAAAACATCGGCGGGCTGTATCTGCCCGGCGGGTATCCGGAACTATATGCAAACGAGCTGGCAAAAAATGAGCCCATGCTCTATGCAATCCGAGAAGCGGTGGAAAACGGTATGCCTACAGTGGCCGAATGCGGAGGCTTTCTCTATCTCGGCCAGCACCTGGAAGGAAGCGACGGCATTTCGTACCCCATGGCAGGGGTTCTGCCGGGGGACGGGGTGCGAAAAGAAAAACTTACCCGGTTTGGGTATGCGTTCCTGACAGCCCAAAGCGACAGTCTCTTGTTTTCTGCCGGGGACCAAATCCCGGTACATGAATTTCATTATTGGGACAGTACCGAAAATGGCGCCGCTTTTTTGGCGCAAAAGCCGGTGACAGGCCGGTCCTGGTCCTGTGGGTTTGCTACCTCCACGCTCTATGCCGGGTTTCCGCATCTCTATGGCGCGGGGCATCCCCAATGGGTGCGGCGGTTTACCCATGCCGCCAGTGAGTATCAAAAAAGGCAGGGAAAATCATGAAATCATATGAAGAAGCCTTAGAAAAACAACTTCGTGCCATCACGCCGCCGGATGAAAAAGCCCGACAGGCAGCCGCCCGGCGGTGGGCGGCTTGTGCCAAACCACTGGGCAGTTTGGGATTATTGGAAACAGCCCTGGAACAGATTGCCGCTCTGACAGGGCAGGAAGTCATCACCCTTAGCCCTCGGGCTGTGTTGGTACTCTGTGCCGATAATGGCGTAGTGGCCCAGGGGGTCACGCAGACGGACAGCAGCGTGACCGGTATTGTCACCCGAAATCTCGCCATGAAACGCACGTCCGTGTGCCGCATGGCGGCTGTGGCCGGGTGCCGAGTGGTGCCGGTGGACATGGGAATTCTGGATTTTGCTCCTACAGAAGGGGTGCTCGATCGCCGTATTGGCAATGGAACGGGCGATATCTCTCTTGGTCCGGCCATGAGCCGGGAACAGGCGGCTAAAGCGGTGCTGACGGGAATGGAACTTGTCAGAGAGCAAAAAGAACAGGGCATGCGCCTGCTGGCCACGGGGGAAATGGGGATTGGCAATACCACCACATCCAGCGCCGTTGCCAGTGTGCTGCTTCACCGCCCGGTAACCGAAATGACCGGCCGGGGAGCCGGGCTGTCGGGGGAAGGATTGCGCCGGAAAATCCATGCCATCGAGCAGGCTATTGCGGTGAATCAGCCGGATGATAGCGATATTCTGGATGTCCTTAGCAAAGTAGGTGGCTTTGATATAGCGGGGCTGTGCGGGGTATTCCTGGGCGGCGCGCTCTATCAGGTACCCATATTAGCCGATGGGTTTATCAGTACAGTAGCAGCTCTTTGCGCTGTGCGGTTGTGCCCGGCGGCCGAAAAAGCCGTGTTGGCCAGCCATGTGTCAGCAGAACCGGCCGGGCACCTCATTTTGGAAGCGATCAATCGCGAGCCCCTGATCACCGCCGGCATGCGGCTGGGAGAAGGAACCGGCGCGGTGGCAGCCATGCCGCTTCTCGATATGGCCCGCGCTGTGTACGCAGAAAGTTATACATTTGAAGAAGGCGGTATCGAAGCTTACGTACCCCAGGAGGACAGCGCATGATGACCCTGGTGATTGGCGGGGCTGCTTCGGGGAAAAGTGAGTTCGCCGAAACCCAGGTGCTGGAAAGTGGGGAGGGTCCCCGTTACTATATTGCGACTATGCAGCCGTTTGATAAGGAGTGCTTAGCCCGGATTCACCGTCATCGGCAGATGCGGGAAAAAAAGCAGTTTCAGACGATCGAATGTTATGTAAATCTTTCCTCCGTTACCCTGCCGGAAAAGGGTACGGTGCTTTTGGAATGCATGAGCAATCTGGTTGCAAACGAGATGTACAGCCCCGAAGGGGCCGGGGCAAACGCGATAGAAGCGATCTTACAAGGTATCGAACACCTTCGTGCCCAGTGCAAAAACCAAGTGATTGTATCGAACGAAGTTTTTAGCGGTGGTACCGCCTATCAGGGGGATACCCTTTCGTATTTAAAAACACTGGCACTTGTTAACCGGGCGCTGGCGGCAAAGGCCGACAAGGTGTATGAAATTGTGTGTTCCCTGCCCGTCTGCCACAAGGGAAAGGAGGCTGCTTTATGATCGTGCTGGAAACGATTGCCGTAGCGTTTGCCATGTTTTCGGCGATTCCCTGTCCGCAGCCTACCTGGAATGAAAAAAACATGCGCTTTATGATGGTGGCGTTTCCCCTGGTGGGAGTTGTGTGCGGGGCTTTGTGTATCGGTTGGTTTATGCTCATGCAGTTTTTGGCAGCACCTGCCCTTTTACGAGGGGCCGGGTTTTGCCTGATTCCCGTACTGGTAACGGGGGGCATTCATCTGGACGGATATGCCGATACCTGCGACGCCCGGGCAAGCTGTGCGCCCCCGGAAAAAAAGCGGGAAATCCTGAAAGATCCCCAGTGCGGCGCCTTTGCCGTCATTCATCTGTGCGCCTGGTTTGTGGCGGATTTTACATTGTGTGCCTGCATTCGGTGGGAGAAGAACGTTCTGTGGTGCCTGTGCCTAGGATTTGTGCTGGAGAGATGCTTATCGGGTCTTGCCATTGCGTCATTTCCCATGGCCAAGAAAACCGGCCTAGCTCATACCTTTGCCGCGGCTTCCGATAAAAAGAAAGTCAGAATCTGCCTTCTTTTGCTGGCTATGGGGCTCACAGCCGCGCTCATACTGGTGGGACGCTGGATGGGAGCTTTGGTCGCTCTTACCATGCTTTTCTTATTCGGGCGGTATTACGTCATTTCCAAAAAGGAATTCGAGGGAATTACCGGCGATTTAGCCGGGTGGATTGTGCAGCGGGCTGAACTTGGAATGCTTGTCGCTTTGTTGGCCGTGAAGCTTTTGGAGGGTGCCACATGGTCTTTATAACGGGTCCGCTTTTTAGCGGTAAAAAAGAATATGCTAAAGCGCTCATGCACTGGAATGAGCAGGAACTGGAAAAGTATGCCATATGGGACGTGCAGAAGCTGGCCGCCGGCTGTCAGGATTTGCCGGCTCTAGCCCAAAAACTCGCTTCCTATCAAGTGGTGATCGCCGTGGAAGTGGGGGGCGGCGTTGTCCCCACAGACCCCACCGAGCGTGCCCAGCGGGAAGCAGCCGGTCGGTTAGCCTGTTTGCTGGCACAGCGGGCCGATAAAGTGGTGCGGGTCTTCTGCGGGATTCCCACCGTGCTAAAAGGGGAGGAATCAGTATGAAAATCTATCTGCTGCGCCACGGTTTGACGGGCTATAACGCTGAAAAGCGGTACCAGGGCACAAGGGATATCCCGTTGTGTCAGGAGGGGATCGATCAATTAGCGGTAGCCGACATCACACCGAAAAAAATCTACGTGTCCCCCCTGTGCCGTGCTAGGCAAACGGCAGACATTGTGTTTCCTCACAGTGAGCAGGTGGTGGTGCAGGATTTTCGCGAAATGTGCTTTGGCATTTTCGAAGGCCGCAATTATATCGATATGGAACACGATCCCGAATACCTTGCCTGGGTGGGCAGCGATTGTGAAGGCTGTTGCCCCGGAGGCGAACGGAAAGGGGACTTTTCCAATCGCACCTGTGAAGCGTTTGTGCCCCTTGTGGAGCAAGCACTCAAAAACGGCGAAGACCTCCTGGTGATCATGGCCCACGGCGGTACCCAGATGGCTATTATGGAACGGTTCGCGCTGCCCCATTATGACTATTATCATTGGTGCGGCCCCAATGCGGGCGGCTATGTGCTGGAGGCAGAAGAAAACGCATGGCGTACCCACCACACATTAACCCTTACGGGCACTGTGCAGTATACAAAGGAAGGCGGGAAAACATCATGATGATAGCAGTGGCGATTTTGTGCGGCTTTCTGCTCGACGCGCTGCTGGGGGACCCTGCCTGGCTTCCACACCCCGTGGTACTTATAGGTAGCGGAAGTATTGTGTGAAAAGGCACCGACAAAGATGATGCGTATCGGCGT
>CAJKJS010000188.1 GCA_905200265.1 uncultured Oscillospiraceae bacterium | reverse complement strand
GGTTCGCCTGATGGATTGGTATAACGAATTTTATGGGGAAGCCGGAAACGCCTCCCTGCCGCAGATTGGATACCGGCAGGAAGGCGGATGGCTTTATCAGGGCATGCAGTTATTTGATAAAGAAGGACGTAAAGCCCTGTGGCTCAGCGATCAGGAAACGGCTCTGTATGCAGCGATCACAGGGAAAAACGATACGTTCTTATACACCCTGCCGCAGAAAGAAGCCAGCAGTGTGCAGCTGTCGCTAACCGGGAGCACAGACTTGCAACCGGGAGAATCCCTTTTGCTCAACGTAAACATACAGGGGTACTATACCGCTCGGGGACAGAGGCCCGACGAAGAGGACGTAAACCGGTTGATTCAACAGGACTGCGAAGCGTTGCTGCAAAAAATGGAAAAGGCGGGGTGCCTGTCGTTCCTGTGGGAAAAAGCGCTGCTGTGGCAAGACACCGATCGATTCCGTCAAATTAAGGAATCCGGGACACAACCCGATATTTCCTGGCAGACTTCCGTGCAGTTTACCGCCCGGTGATCATCTTTACAGCCGGATGCGAATGTGGTACGTTTCCAGCCAGTCATTCACCTGCAAAAGATAGGCCAGCAGCTGCGGCCCTGCCATGAGCTGGCCAAACCAAGGCTGGCCATAGTCGAAGGTTTCGGAAAGCAGATCGTTCACCGCTTTGGGCGACAAAAGCTGATGGATGGGCCGGGCCGGGTCCCGCAGAACATCCTGTAACCGTGTACGCAGCATGGTTTCATAGTCGGGATTGTGGGTTTTGGGATAGGGACTCTTTTTGCGCTGGAGCACCTCTTCAGGCAAAAGCCCCTTAGCGGCATCCCGCAGCAGGCTTTTCCGTACGCCGCCGTGACATTTGTAATCCCATGGGGTGTTGTAAATCAGTTCGATAATGCGATGATCGGCATAAGGAACCCGCACTTCCAGCCCACAGGCCATGCTACAGCGGTCTTTGCGCTCCAGCAGTGTGGCCATAAACCAGCGCAGGTTCAAATAACTCATTTCCCGGCGCCGGGTTTCCGTCATAGATTCTCCGGGCAGAGAGGGTACTTCCCGTACGGTTTCCTCATAGCGGGCCGCCACATATTCGGGCAGGCCCAGCACTTCAGCCACTTCCGGGCGCAGAAGCGACGCCCGCCGGTGAATATCCGGGGACCAGGGGAATACGCGGGCCAGGAGCGCTTCTTCTTTGTGGAACCAGGGGTATCCGCCGAAAATCTCATCGGCACATTCTCCGCACAGGGCGACGGTGTGCTCTTTTTGTACCAGCGAGCAGAAGTACAAAAGGGAAGAGTCCACGTCGGCCATGCCGGGCAAATCCCGGGCACGCAGAGAATCATGCAAAGTTTTCAGCAGGATTTCACTGGTGCAAACCAGCCGGTGATGATCGGTATGCAATAGGTGCGATACCTTTTCGGCCCAGGGTTCATCGGCGTCAGGCTGGTACGCGGTAGGGTGAAAATACGTGTCATTCCCCTGATAATCAAAGGAATATGTGGACAGCTGCGGATCAAATTGGGCTGCCAGCGCGGTGACAACACTGGAATCCAGTCCGCCGGACAGGAACGTGCACAGGGGAACGTCGCTTTGCATTTGGCGTTTGACGGTATCTTCCAGCAATGCCCGCAGACGTTCGGTCACCGTTTCGTACGATTCTTCGCACGGGGTACAGGGCAACGTGTAATAAGGAAAGGTGCGGAAGCCACTGCGGTCCAAAAGGCCGCAATATCCCGGCTTGATTTCATGAATCCGGTCAAACACTCCGCACCCCGGTGTGCGGGCGGGACCCAGCCCCCACACTTCACACAGACCCTCTCGGGTGATAACAGGGTTTAGTCCCGGATATTCAAACAGAGCTTTAATTTCACTGGCATACACCAGCCGGTCGTGGCTGCGGGCGTAAAACAGGGGTTTCACGCCAAAGCGGTCCCGGCACAGAAATACCTGCTTTTTGCGGGTATCGTCCACTACAAAGGCAAAAATGCCATTGAGCATGCGGCCGCATTCGATGCCAAAATGCAAATAGCACTGCAGCAGGACTTCGGTATCACAATGCGTTTGGAACGTGACCCCTAAACTTTGCAGCATACGGCGCAGTTCGGGGGCATTATAGATTTCCCCGTTATAAATCAGGGTGACATCGCCGTCATCCGTGGGAAGGGTAAAAGGCTGACTGCCATGTAAGGGGTCCATAATAGCCAAACGGGCGTGAGCCATGGCCGATTGGGCCGAAACATGACAGCCAAAATCATTGGGACCCCGGTGCAAAAGGGTTTGGCCCATACGCCGGGCTAATGCTCCCCATAGAGCGCTTTCCGGCAGCAGGGAAGTTGTTAAGTCGCTAAAACCGGCAATACCGCACATAAAGGAATTCCTCGCTTTCTTGATCGACCGTCTTTAGGGTACGGAACCTTTTTCTGTACTATATGCGAGGAACAGGTTGTCTGGTTCCGTAGCAGAAAAACCTCCGCTTATAAAAGCGGAGGTTTTCGTTATTTTTTCATCTCTCGTTTTAGCGCTTCTTCGTAATTCCGGT
Source organism: uncultured Oscillospiraceae bacterium (assembly GCA_905200265.1). GTDB lineage: Bacteria > Bacillota > Clostridia > Oscillospirales > Acutalibacteraceae > Heritagella. The sequence goes on along the minus strand of CAJKJS010000188.1, from coordinate 1,439 downwards.
CTTTTTGCAGTTCGCAGATAATCCGCTCCGCAGCAGCACGCCTGGCGTTTGCTTCGATTGCTAATGTCATAGCCAGGTGCCTAAGGGCATCTTCACCTTTGGGAATGGTTTCATCTACCTTATGGCAGACGTCTTGCAGGGCGTCTTTTTGTACCGCAAAGAAATCGGTATACACGTCTTTCAGTTCCCGTTTGGCGGTCAGTGGTTTTAATAAAGCGGCAATATCCTGAATGGACAATACCTGTTTGAGCATGCAGATCATCATGAGGGACGCAATATGGCGCCTGGCATACTTCTTTTTTTCAGGGCGCTCTAATAACCCGTCTTTTACATAGTTATTGATCATGCTGGATGTGAGCAGCCGGGTTTCTTCACTGCGCTCAAACAGCGAAAGCATGCTCTGCATATAGGTAATGACCTGGTCCATATATAGGTAAATTTCCGGCATGCGTTCCCATTCCACCGGGGACAGGTGGCTGCCTTTTTGCGCCCAGTCGTGAATGCGGCCAGCGGCGTTTTTTTTCTGATTGGGAAGGTTCATGGCTCCTCCTCCTTTGCAGCAAAGGGCACGGCGGTCTGATTTTCTTTCAGTTCCCGCAAATACCGGCTGGGCGGCACCCCTTTAATCTTCTTAAACACCCGGGAAAAATACAGTTGATCGGAAAAGCCGGTGGAAAAAGCGGCTTCTCCCACGGAAAGGTCATGGCAGCGCAAGAGCATAGCCGCCTTATTGATACGGTACCGTGTCAGATACTCATTGGGGGGCATGGAAATGTGCTGCATAAAGAGCCGGTATAGATGGCTGCGGCTGATCCCGGCAAAACTGGCAATATCGTCAATGTCAATCGGGCGGGAGTAGTTGCGGTCAATAAACTGAATGGATTTTTTGACGTATTCATACCCGCTTTTGTGTACGGAAACATTGCCGCCAAAGCGTTCCATCAATTCCGCCAGAAAATCGAATAAGGCGGCCGTCATACGGGCTTCATCGCAGGCCCGGGGCCCATTATGGTCCACAATCGCGCGCAAAAGGCTTTCCAGTTTGTCATCATGGCCATAATGGAAAATGGGCTTTTCTTTGGAAATACCAGTCAGGCTGACCAGCCGTTCAGCGTCGGCGCCGTTAAATCCCACCCAGCTGTATGTCCATGGATTTTTTTCATCCGCCCGGTAGCTGACCATTTGCGACGGGCAGATGAGAAAACCGTCCCCTTTTGACAGGGAATATGTATTGTTCCCGTTAAAAAAAGAACCGCGTCCTTCCAATACATAATGGAAAAGGTAGTGATCCCGCATGGCAGGCCCCCAACTGTACCCCGGGCGGCATTCTTCCCGTCCGCAGTTAAAAACAGCCAGACCCAGGGATTCATGCTGCGGGATTTTCAAGGAAAGTTTGGAAGTGCCCGCACCGTTGTCTGTTTTTGTTTCCATATGGCCCC
>CAJKJS010000187.1 GCA_905200265.1 uncultured Oscillospiraceae bacterium | reverse complement strand
AACAAAAAACACCCTGCGACTTAAAAAGTCGCAGGGTGTTACGATTAGGACGCCGTACTCGGTTCTTCGCACAAAACCGTCAAGGCTTGCTCCAGCACCGTCAAGGGTTCCTGGTTTAGCAGGCGCACGCTGATATAGGGACGGCTGCCGGCACTAAATAGTACCTGCCCTTTTTTCATACCGCCCACCAGGCGGGATACCTGCTGCATATCCAGCGATTGCGGGTATAAAAGCAGAGTGGTCTGCTGCTGTTTCACTTCGGCCAGTCCGGCACGGTTGGCCATATTACGAAGCAGAGCCACATCAACCAGTCCCTGTACACTGCGGGGCGGTTCGCCAAACCGGTCGATAAGTTCGTCGATAACGTCGGCCGCATCTTCGTGATCGCGAATGTCGGCAATCCTCCGGTAAATTTCCAACCGTTGCGACAGGTTTTCAATATAGCTTTCGGGGATATGGGCCTGTACCTGCAAATCAATAAGGCAACCCCCATCCACGGGAGCCGGTTTTTCGCCTTTTTCCAGGCTGATGGCTTCATTTAATAGTTTTACGTACAGGTCATACCCGACGGATTCCATGTGACCGTGTTGCTCGCCGCCAAGAATATTCCCGGCTCCGCGGATCTCCAGATCGCGCATGGCGATTTTAAAGCCAGACCCAAATTCCGTAAATTCCCGGATGGCCGAAAGACGTTTTTCGGCAATTTCTGTGAGCACTTTGTTGCGCGTGAAGGTAAAGTAAGCATAGGCCCTTCGGGTAGAACGACCGACCCGTCCGCGGATCTGGTGCAGCTGGGAAAGCCCTAACCGGTCGGCATGGTCAATAATCAGGGTGTTGGCATTGGGAACATCCACCCCGGTTTCGATGATGGTGGTACACACCAAGACATCGATTTCGTGATCAATCATGCGCCGCCAGACTTCCGACAGTTCACTTTCGCTCATTTTCCCATGGCCAATGCCAATGCGGGCTTCGGGAATCATGGCCGACAGATGGCCGGCCAGCCGTTCGATGGAACCTACATCGTTATGCAGGTAAAAAACCTGCCCGCCCCGGCGCAGTTCCCGCCGAATGGCTTCGTTGATAATTTGATCATCGTGTTCCAATACATACGTTTGAACCGGATGGCGGTCATGCGGTGCTTCTTCAATCACCGACATATCGCGTATACCGGAAAGTGCCATATTCAGGGTACGGGGAATCGGGGTAGCCGATAAGGTCAGCACATCCACATTTTGGCATACTTGCTTGAGTTTTTCCTTTTGCGCAACACCAAAGCGCTGCTCTTCGTCGATGACCACCAACCCCAAGTTGCGGAATTCCACGTCTTTGGAAACTAACCGGTGGGTACCGACGATAATATCCACATCGCCCCGGCGCAATTCCCGCAAAATTTCTTCCTGTTGGGCCGGTGTACGGAACCGGGATAGGAGTTCCACTTTGATGGGAAACCCTTCCATGCGTTGGCAAATGGTTTGGTAGTGCTGCCAGGCTAAAATGGTGGTGGGAACCAGCACAGCACACTGCATGCTGTCGCTCACGCATTTAAAGGCAGCGCGCAGGGCAACTTCCGTTTTGCCAAACCCTACGTCACCGCACAGGAGCCGGTCCATGGGGGCCTGGCGTTCCATATCGTCTTTAATTTCGTTGATACAACGCAGCTGGTCGTCGGTTTCATCATAGGGGAAGTGGGATTCAAAATCCCGTTGCCATTCGGTGTCCGGCGAAAAAGCGTGACCTTTGGCGTTCATGCGCTGAGCATACAGCTGCGTGAGTTCTTTGGCCATGTCTTTGACAGCTTTGCGTACCCGGGTTTTGGCTTTTTGCCATTCCGTACCCCCCAGCCGGTTCAGGCGGACCGAAGAATCTTCGCGGGGACCGATATATTTCGAAACCAGGTCAAGCTGGGTAACCGGAACATACAGCACATCGTTTTTGGCATAGCGGATCTTGATATAATCTTTGACGACGCCCTGCAAATCGAGCTTTTGAATGCCATCAAAAATGCCAATCCCGTGGGTGGCGTGTACCACATATTCCCCAGGGGTTAGTTCACTTAAAGAATAGACTTCTTTCGCATGACGGTTCTTTTTCTTACCGGCTGTACGGCGACCGGTTCCCGCCGATTGCCGGCCCTGTGTAATCAGGCAAAAGCCCGATTCCGGATATTCAAAACCAGCCGACAAGCTGCCGCCGGTGACGACGACTGTTCCTTTGGGGACCACGGTGGGGGATTCCTGATAGGCGACCGGCAGCCCGGCCTCTTTTAAGTCCGCTGCTACAATGCGTGCATTTTTTTCATTACCGGCCAACACCACGCAGCTTTCCCAATTGTGAAGAGCAGCCCGCAGGTCTTCTTCCAACAACTGTGTACTACCGCCCCAACAGGACAATTGCCGGGCCGATGCACTGGCCGCCATGCGAATGGGGGTATCAAACCCGCCGTGCATGAAGGTGTCGAGGTACACCGTATGGCGCTGCTGCAAATAACCAAGGAGGTCATCCCAGTCTTTTGTGTAGCGGTCCAGTCCGCGGCACAATACGCCCTCTTCCAGCAACGCTTTAATTTCTTCATGCCATTGCCACTGGGAGGCCCGCACCCGCTCTTTTATGCGGCTGTATTCCGAAACCAGAAGGAATGAATCATCGGGCAAATAGTCAAAGAGAGAAGCGGTGCTCTCGTACAAAAAAGGCAGAAACTTATCTTTGGAAGTAAGGGGCAGCCCTTCATCCAATCGGTCCGCTTCCTGCTGCAAAACACTGCGGGCAGCCGGGGCCGTTTTACCCCGTAGGGATTTCGCATGATCGCGAATGCGGCGGGCTAGCGCTTTACGATCGGAAATAAGCGCTTCATTCGACGGTGTCACGCGCACCTGCGGCAGATTTTCCGTCCGGCGCTGAGTTTCCGGGTCAAAATGCGCCAGGGTATCAATTTCATCGCCCCAAAATTCCACACGTACGGGAGTGGGGCTGCCGGGAGTGCAAAAATCCACAATCCCACCGCGTACGGAAAAGAGTCCCGGCCCGTCGGTTAACTCGCTGCGTTCACAACCGCAGGCCATGAGCAAACGGCTGAGTTCTTCGGGGGTGAGGGTTTGCCCCGGGGTGAGCGTTAATGTACGCTGTCTTAGGTCGTCTGGTGGGATAGTATATTGCAAGGCCGCATCTGCACAGGTAACGACACACCGCAGTGATTCGTCTTCCAGCAGGGCACACAATACCTGTAGCCGCTGGTGTTCATATTCATGGCTGCTGCCGTCCGTTTGCCGCAGGGTAAAATCCCGCAGCGGATAAAAAAGGGCCGGGCATCCCATGGTGTTTAAATCATCGACTAAACGTGCCCCTTCGCTCTCTTCTCCGGCCAGTACCAGAGCACGTCCGGGAAAACGGGCACACAGGGTTGCGATAACATGCGCTTTGTGTATAGAAGAAAGGCCAGATACGGCAGCCGGTAAGGTATTTGCTTGCAAGGCCGTTTCCAGTTGTTTATAAAACGATTGTGTAAGGAGCGACTCTTCGAAAAATTTCATGGGATTCCTCCTATTCCCAAAACAAACCCGGCCGGATGGTGATGAATTATACCGGTTCATGGCTTCATCCATTTGCCCAGCCAAAATTAACCGGCAAACATCGGGAATTTTTTTGTATACGTCCTGCATTTGGGCACTTTCTTCCTTGGTGTAATGGGAAAGTACCCAGTCAGCCAAATCCCACTGAGGATTCGGCTTTTTGCCTACCCCAATTTTTACCCGGGGGAAGGTGTCTTTTCCTGTCAAATACAAAATATTTTTAATACCATTATGGCCCCCGTCACTTCCTTTGCGGCGAATACGCATTTTGCCGCACGGTAGAGAAATATCGTCGAAAAGGACCAGCACATGCTCCATGGGAATTTTATAAAATTGCACGGCTTCCTGTACCGCTTGCCCCGACAAATTCATATAGGTGGTGGGTTTCAGCAGCAGTACCCGGTGGCCCGATAGGGTGCCCGTGG
>CAJKJS010000186.1 GCA_905200265.1 uncultured Oscillospiraceae bacterium | reverse complement strand
CCGAATCGATGGGATTGGGCCTACATTTGAAAAAGGAGCCTGTGAAAAAGGCTGATAAAGGCGGGGGTCGTTTGCTGAAGAAGGAAACGACCCCCGCTTCGTCTATGAAAAAAGGACAGCACCGGTAGAAAACCAGTGCTGTCCTTTTTCATGATGATAAGTTAATGAGGATCGAGCAGGAATGTAAACGTAAATTCGTGTTCCTGGAAACGCAAATCGTCCCGCAGCATGGGGCCGCAGCTATTGGAGCCGATACCGCTTTGTTTATAGTCCAGGCACAGTACGGTGCTGTCACAGGGCTGCGTTTCGTAATCGTGCCGTTTCTCGGTGAGTTCTTCCTGGGTGACAGGCAGAGCGCTAAAGCTAAAGGGGGTCGGGGCCCATACCTGCAGAGCGGCTGCTTCACTGCGGAGCCGCAGGGTGCGCACGCCCCAGTGACTGCCGTTTTCCTGGGGTTTTAAGTACCCTTCCCATTCGTCTTCCACCCGGGTGCTATAGCAGCCGAGGGACGAAGCCAGGTGTTTGTCGCAGTAGCTTTCCAGCGGTCCGTACCCAGTATAGGACAGTTGGGCAAAATCTTTGGGCAGGAACAAGCGTACACCAAACCGAGGTAAGAAAATTTTGGTGCCGTCGGGAATGCCCGGAATACCTTTGGCGACGTAGTTTTCATTGCGCTCAGCATGAAGAGAGGCGAGCACATGGCCGCTGCCGTCAATCTCCCACCGGGCCTGGATGGTCAGAATGTTTTCCAGGTAAATAGCGGAAAGAGCCATGCGGCATTCGATCACCGCTTTTCCGTCTTCTATACGGCTATCGCATGTATACACCCGGGGGAAGGCCCGGTCATAGCCCGCTTGCCGCCACATAGTAGCGACGTACTGATCGTTATCCGTAGGGGCACGCCAGATGTTCAGTTCCATGGGCTTTGTAAGTAGAGTGACCTGGTTTTTCACCATGGTATCAAAAAGCCCACGCCGCCGGGAAAAGACATACCGGAAGTCATTACCGGTAATGACAATGTGCTCTTTGTTCTGCTGCAGGACAGGTTCTTCGTCGCACACAAAATTAGGCATATCCACATCCGACGAAATAACCAGTTCATCAAACCCAACGGGGAATCCGGCCGGTAGCACACCGTCATCTTTTTTCAGGAAGTAGGACAACACAACGGTGCGGTCACCTTCCGTTAAAAGCCGGCAGGGAAGCTGTACCCGTACGGATTCGTGGGGCGGCAGGGGCGGCAACGGCAACGTGCCCCGACGCATGGTTTCCCCACTGCGGCGCACTTCATACCGAACGGTAAATAGGGAAGAAGCGTCGGTAAAATCGCGGTGGTTTGTCAAAATCACGGCGCCACCCGGTTCGTTTTCCCACCGGGCCCGCAGGGGACGCATGGCATTTTTGTATTCCAATAGTCCTGTGTGCGGGGTGCGATCGGGATACACCAGCCCATCCATGCAGAAGTTCCCATCGTGGGGGAATTCGCCAAAATCGCCGCCGTACCCGTATTTTTCCCGGTTATCGGGCGTACGGCCCATATATACCGCATGGTCGCACCATTCCCAGGCGAAACCGCCGCAGAATCCGGGATACTTCATCATTTGCTGCACATAATCTTCAATGTCTCCGGGGCCGTTGCCCATGGAGTGGACATATTCGCACTGAATAAACGGCTTTTTGTTAGCAGGATCGGCAAAGTAAGCATCGATGTCCGCGGTAGACGCGTACATACGGCTTTTCAGATCCAAGCAGCTCTGATCATAGTCAGCGTCGGACGGTTCGTACCCCACGCTTTCGTAGTGCACCAGGCGGGTGGGATCATACGATTTCACCCACTTCGCGGCGTCGACCATATTTTGACCGTACCCCGATTCGTTGCCAAGGCTCCACATCACAATGCAGGCATTATTTTTATCGCGGATGACATCGCGCTGCACCCGGTCCAAAACGGCGTCGTGGAACATGGGGTCCCGGGCAATGGTAGAAAAGCGGCCGTTTAATACCGTGCATACCCCGTGGGTTTCCAGATCTGCTTCCCCAATCACATAAAAGCCCAATTCGCTGCACAACTGCGGGAACCAGGGCGCGTTGGGATAGTGGCTGGTGCGAATCGCGTTAATATTGTGTTCTTTCATCAGGTGCAGGTCCTTTAGGGCCTGTTCCCGGCTGATGGTGTATCCGGTAACGGGATCGCTGTCGTGACGGTTGACGCCGCGGAACGTAATGGGGGTGCCGTTGAGTTCTACGATGCCATCGCGTACAGCGATTTCTCGAATCCCCACTTTTTGGGCGATGCATTCTTCGGGAGTTTCTAACAGCAGGGTGTACTGAACCGGCGTTTCGGCGGTCCAAAGTACCGGATCAGCGACCGAAAATGTGACCGTGTCCTTTTGAATTTCACGGGTTTCCAGGCAGGTGCCTTCGGGGGACAGTAATGTAACAGAAACTGGTGGGGTTCCCACACAGTCGGTGGTCACTGTGATGGTGCCGGGCAAAGCCGTGCGCACGGTGAAATCCCGCACATGGTCCCGGGGCCGCAACAAGACGTACACATCGCGGAAAATACCGCTCATGCGCAGCTTGTCCTGGTCTTCCATATAACTGCCAAAGCACCATTTGACAACCAGTACACACAGTTGGTTTTCGCCTTCCCGCAAGAAGGGGGTAATGAGAAACTCACTGGTGCTGTGGGAAACCTGGCTGTACCCCGCAAACAGGCCATTGACCCACACATAAAAGCCGGCGTCGACCCCTTCAAAGTTCAAATAGCTGTCCATGGAAAGCTGCTCTTTTGTCAGGGTAAAAGAACGCAGATACAGCCCGCAGGGATTCTCTTGCGGCACATAGGGAGGATCAAAGGGGAACGGGTAGCGGATATTGGTGTACTGGTGGCGGTCATAACCCAATGTTTGCCAACAGGAAGGTACCGGAATTTCGTCAAAATCCGCTTCGACTTGTAACAGGGAACCATCTTCGGAAAAGGCTTCGTCAAAGCTTTCAAAATACCGGAAAAGCCAGTTGCCCGACAGGAAAAGGCGCCGGGAAGACTGGCCGCTTAACGCTTCGTCCCGCGTGGCGGCGGGTACATAATAGGCCCGGTTTTCTTCCGCGCCCGGATGTAACTGAGAAGGATTTTCATGCAGTTTTTCAAAAATCATGGAGAGGAACTCCTTTCATCAAAATGCATATCCCCTATACGGATAAGCAAGAGACCATGCCCCGGAAATCGCCGGAAGAACAGCTTGACAATCAAGGGGATTTGCCCTACTATGGCTATTATAGAAGAAATCCTGCCAAAAGAACAGGGGAAATTCTTCTTTTTTCATGAAAAAAGGAAAAAGAAAATAGCAAAACAGGGCTATGCGGAGCTTTGTAGAAAAAGGAGCGATTATGACTGGATTTTTGCTGACGGCGGTCTTTGTGCTGGTGGGATATCCGATAGGAAAACGGCTATTTTCACAAAATCAGTCCGTGAAACGAAAAGCCTTGGGGCTCTTGGTGATTTTAGACGGCGCTTTTGTCTTTCGGATCATTTTGGCGCTATGTATCACCGGGTTTGAGACCGACGTCAACACCTTTAAGGCGTGGGGCAGCATTGTGCGTAGCCAGGGGCTTAGCAATGTATACTACGATGAAAACCTGTTCCTCGATTATCCGCCGGGGTATTTGTATGTGCTGGTAGCCTTGGACTGGTTGCGGTCTATTTTTGGATTTGCTGCGGAAAGCACCCTATATACCTTGATGATCAAGTTGCCTTCCATCGTGGCCGATTTGGTCACAGGATGGCTGCTCTATCGCTGGGCGGTGCCGCGTCGGGGTGAAAAAGCAGGGCTATTTTTTATGGCTCTGTATCTGTTCTGCCCAGCGGTGTGGCTGAATTCAGCCGTGTGGGGGCAAGTGGACGGCTTCTGCCTGTTGGTGGGTATATGGGCTCTATTACTGCTGCTGGATGAAAAGTACCTATTATGTGGTGTGGTATATGGAGTTGCGCTGCTTTTAAAACCCCAGCAGATTTTTCTTTTG
>CAJKJS010000185.1 GCA_905200265.1 uncultured Oscillospiraceae bacterium | reverse complement strand
GATCTGATAAAATAAGCAAAACAGATTCATCTATCAACCCCCAAAAATAGCCGTAAGGCAGAAAGGGCGAGGGCTTTTTACGGGAAGCTTTGGCCCTTTCTGTCTCGTTTTAAAGGAGCCAATCAAAGAAGGAGGTTTTTCACGTGAAAGTACGATATGAACGCACCGCTTTTTATTATGAAACGGACCAGATGGCCATTATTCACCATGCCAATTATATTCGTTGGATGGAGGAAGCCCGCATTTTTGCTATGCAGCAGGTGGGCATTGACTATGCGGTAATGGAACAGGAAGGAGTTCAGATCCCTGTGTTGGGAGTGGAATGTACCTACCGTTCCATGGTGCGGTTTGGCGATACGGTGTATATTGATGCGTGGGTAGAAGAGTATGACGGTGTGCGGTTGGTGATCGGTTATACCATTACGGATAAAAAAACAGGGGAACTGCGTACTACTGCTCGCAGCCGGCACTGTTTTTTGGCGTCTGCCAGTGGGCGCCCGGTTTCGCTCAAGCGCCGGATGCCCGCTATGCATGAACGCTTCCTTCGGTTCTTGGAACCGGAACAGGGCGAAGGTTGAATCATGACGGGCACAATGGTATAATAACAATATGCCCTTTTTGGATCGAACAAACAGGAGGGATCAGGTAGCATGGATGTGCGTCCCGGTGATGAACTGGTTATGAAAAAACCGCACCCCTGCGGAGAAAAAACGTTCCTGGTATTGCGGGCCGGTATGGATTTTCGCATTCGGTGCAAAGGCTGTGGCCGGGAAGTCATGGTGCCGCGGCTGAAAATTGAAAAAAATATCCGCAAAATTATAAGGGACGGTGTGCAGGTTATGCCACCGGTGCAAGGGACATAACCATTCTGAAAAAGGAGAACGAAAAGAATGTTTGAAAAAGTGGCGGTTTTTGAAAAGCGCTATGAGGAGATCGAACAATTGCTGTGTCAGCCTCAAACCGTGCAGGACACGGCGCGCTATACGGCGTTGTTGCGGGAAAGCAGTGAAATTGCTCCTTTGGTGCAGGAATACCGCTGCTACCGGCAAGCGGTAGAACGGGAAGAGCAAGCCCGCGAACTGCTTCGAGAACCGGGGCTGGATAAAGAAATGGAAGCTTTGGCCCAAGAGGAACTGGCGGCCGGTCGGGCTGAGCAGGCAGAACGTGCTGAACAGCTGAATTTACTACTGTTGCCGCGGGACCCCAACGATGAAAAACCCGTGATTGTCGAAATTCGGGCCGGAGCCGGTGGGGAAGAAGCGGCTCTGTTTTCGGCGGTATTATTCCGGATGTACAGTATGTATGCCGAGAAAAAAGGCTGGACCAGCGAAGTCATCAGCTGCAACGAAACAGAACTGGGCGGATATAAGGAAATTTGTTTTTCGGTGGATGGGGCTTCGGCTTATTCTCTACTGAAATTCGAAAGCGGCGTTCACCGGGTGCAGCGTGTACCGGAAACGGAGACCCAGGGAAGGGTGCACACCAGTACGGCTACGGTGGCCGTACTACCGCAGGTGGATGAAGTGACCGTACAAATTGACCCGAAAGATCTTCAAATTGATACGTTTCGCAGCAGCGGTGCCGGTGGCCAGCACATCAATAAAACCAGTTCAGCCATTCGCATTACACACTTGCCCACAGGGTTGGTAGTGGAATGCCAGGATGAACGAAGCCAGTATAAAAATAAGGAAAAAGCATTAAAAGTCCTGCGTTCCCGCCTTTTTGAAAAGGCCCAGAAAAAGCAGGACGAAGCACTAGCGGCAGACCGCCGCAGTCAGGTCGGTACCGGTGACCGCAGTGAAAGAATTCGCACCTATAATTTTCCCCAAGGGCGGGTGACCGATCATCGAATTGGGCTGACTCTTTACCGGATTGATTCTTTTATTAACGGTGAAATTCAGGAAGTGCTCGATGCGCTGATTGCAGCGGATCAGGCAGAAAAGCTGCGTCAGGCAGCTGGTATGGAAAACGAGTAACAACTCGAAGAGAAGAGGTATGACGGCAAATTGAAAACGTTACATTTATCGGCCGAAAAACAAGAGGATGTGCGTGAGGCGGCCGGTATCATCCGTCAAGGAGGCCTAGTGGGGATGCCCACCGAAACCGTATACGGGCTGGCCGCCAATGCATTGGATGGGAAAGCGGTGGCTGGCATTTTCAGGGCGAAAGGCCGTCCCATGGATAATCCCCTGATTGTACATATCTGCGAACTTTCCCAGTGGGAGAAACTGGTGGACACGATTCCCGACAACGCACGAAAACTAGCAGAGGCATATTGGCCTGGCCCCATGACTATTATTTTACCGAAGTCGGATATTATTCCCCGGGAAGTAAGCGCGGATATGCCCACTGTAGGAGTGCGGTTTCCTTCGCACCCGGTGGCTCAAGCGTTAATTCGGGAAAGTGGCTGCCCACTGGCGGCTCCGTCCGGCAACTTGAGCGGGAAGCCTAGCCCCACCACAGCGGCCTGTATGGCGGAAGATATGGATGGCCGTATCGATGCCATTTTGGATGGCGGTCCGTGCCAGGTGGGAGTGGAATCCACGGTGATTACGCTGGCAACCAATCCGCCTCGGCTGTTACGTCCCGGTGGGATTACGCTGGAACAACTGGAAAGTGTATTAGGACCGGTAGAAGTAGACCCCGCCGTTACCCAGCCTTTAGCGGAGGGTGTGAAAGTAGCTTCGCCGGGAATGAAATATAAACACTATGCCCCCAAAGCCCATGTGATTATGGTCAAAGGCACGTTTGAAGCATACTGCGCGTTGGTGAACAGTCAAAAAGAACCCGGCGTGGCGGCTTTGTGTTTTGATGGGGAAGAATCCTTCCTACAGGTTCCCTGCATCTCGTATGGAACTCGGGAAGATGCGGCCTCTCAGGCCCATGAAATTTTCGAAGCCCTGCGGCAGCTGGACGAAATCGGTGCTAAAACCGTTTATGCCCGGGCGCCTTCGCCCACGGGAGTGGGACTGGCTGTGTATAACCGTTTAATCCGGGCGGCCGGTTTTGCCGTGATGGAGGTGTGAGTATGTTTGTATTAGGGCTGACCGGATTAACCGGAGCGGGAAAGTCTACGGTGGCTCGTATGCTGGAAGAAGAAGGAGCATGCGTGCTGGATTGCGATAAAATTGCACGGAAAGCAACCGAAAAAGGAAGCCCCTGCTTGCGGGACTTAAGCGAGGCTTTTGGGGCCGATATTCTTCGGGAAAATGGAGAATTAGACCGTACCCTATTAGCTAAGCGTGCTTTTTCCGGCCCGGAAAAGGTGGGCATGCTAAACCGGCTCACCCACCCGTTTATCTGCCGGTTGATTGAAGATGACCTGTATAACAAAGAGCAGGCGGGGGTGCCGGTGATTGTTCTGGATGCACCCCAGCTTTTTGAGGCAGGTTGTGAACGGTATTGCGGAGCGGTTTGTGTGGTAACGGCTCCAGCCGAAGTGCGTATGCAGCGGCTGGAACAACGGGATGGTTTACCCCGGGAGCTGCTGGAAAAACGCATGCAGGCACAGCTGAGTGAAGATTTCCTGCGGGAAAAAGCCGATTTTGTGATTGATGGAAGTCAGCCGCTAACGGATGTGCACCATCAGGTACAGAAAGTTTGGCGTGCGTGCTGTCGGATTGCCGGTTGCTGATTTTTTGAAAAAGGAGGAACGTATGAATCACGGCAAAAGCCGGACGATGCCGAAAAAGAGGCATCGGGCCGCGAAAGTTTTTCTAGTGCTCTTTTTGCTGTTGTGCTGCGCTGCTGTTTTTCTTTATACCCAACACCGAGAAATTCTAAAGCAGTTTTACCCCTTGCGCTATGAAGAGCAAATCAGCGAATATGCTAACGAAGAAGAGCTGGACCCGTATCTTGTGATGGCGGTGATTCGCACGGAGAGTAGTTTTGATCCGCAAGCCGTCTCATCGGCAGGCGCCTGTGGTTTGATGCAGATGACGCCCGAGACCCTTGACTGGGTGTGTATGCTGGAAGGTGTTTCCGGTTATGAGGAAGAAGATCTCTTTGATCCTTCCACAAGTATTCGGT
>CAJKJS010000184.1 GCA_905200265.1 uncultured Oscillospiraceae bacterium | reverse complement strand
CTCGGCATGTCTCGTGAACCACTTTCGATACCCGCTGCATATAATCCCGGTACGGAACCGGCTCGTCGGCATCGGTATACCGAATGCCAAAACCGCCGCCCAGGTCCAGAATTTCAATGGTATATCCCATTTCTTTACGCACATCGTCCATAAAGTGCAGCATGACCCGCGCCGCTTCCTCAAACGGTGTAATGTCGAAAATCTGGGAACCAATGTGGCACTGTACGCCTCGCAACTGCAAATTCGGCAGCGTCAGTGTTTCTTTGACAGCCTGCATGGCTTCACCGGTTTCCAGGGCAAACCCGAATTTCGAGTCGATCTGCCCGGTACGAATAAACTGGTGGGTGTGGGCGTCAATACCAGGCTTAATCCGCAGCGAAACAGGCGTAATGCGGTTCATCACTTCGCCGTATTTCTGGATCATGTGAAGCTCTTCGATGTTGTCCACCAGAATATGGCCCACATTCTGTTCCAGAGCATACCGAATTTCGTCGCAGGTTTTGTTGTTGCCGTTAAAGTGGATGTGCGCCGGGTCAAATCCCGCCGCCAGCGCCGTATACAATTCGCCGCCGGACACGATTTCCAAATCGAGCCCTTCGCTCTTAATAATCCGGCACATCTCTTTACAGCAGAACGCTTTGCTGGCGTACACCGGCGTTCCTTTTCCCTGATAATACATGGCAAAGGAATCTTTATAATCCCGGCAGATGCGGCGGATCAAATTTTCATCCATCACATACAGCGGCGTGCCGAACTGTTCGGCCAAATCCACGGTATCGCATCCGCCGATTTCCAAATGTCCTTCTTCGTTCACCTTCAAATGTTCGGGAAGCATGGCAAGTAACCCTCTTTCATTCAGACTTTTCTATGGGGGAAACGGCTTCACAGGCCTTCTCCAGCAGCTGCTTCAGCTCCGGCAGACCTTCGCCGTTTTGGGCGGAGAAGGGAAGCACCGTAACCGGCACTTCGCTAAAATAATTTTCAAACCACGCCTGCTGTTTTTGGCGCTGAGTTTTGTTTAGCTTGTCCACTTTGGTGCCCACCACCAAAAAGGGGATGTCCTTTTCGATCAGAAATTGCAGCATATTCTGATCTTCCCCTGTAGGAGGATGACGGTAATCCAAAATCTGAACCACAGCCGCAATGGGGCGCCCCGCGGCAAAATAGCCTTCCATCAGCTCGCTCCAGCGCTTTTTTTCCGCCTGGGATACCTTGGCATAGCCATACCCGGGCAAGTCCACCAGCCGGGCCTGAGGCAACCGGAAGAAGTTGATCGTCGTGGTTTTTCCTGGCGTGGCACTTACCCGCGCCAGTGCTTTGCGGTTAACCAGTTTGTTAATGAGGGAGCTTTTGCCCACATTGGATTTACCGGAAAATACAATCTCCGGCACATCGGCTCGAGGCAGCTGGCTGGATACCCCAGCCGACATTTCAAATTCCACTTGCTGAAAATTCATAGTGTTCTCCTTTATACGCCGGACTTTACCGTACACGGGGCCGTGGGACGGTTACCCGCCACAGCCGGGGCCGGAGTCGAGGTTTTTGTATGTACCACACTATGTTCCTTCTTGGCTCCTGGTTTTTCCGTCAGCGCTTTGGGCAGCACCTCGCAAACATCAGAAACCGGCACAAATGTTACGGCTTCCCGTACCACGGCATCTACTTCGCTAAGATCGGGAGCGTTATCAGCGGGGAACAAAACGGTACGAATACCGGACCGGTATGCTGCCATGGATTTTTCACGCAGGCCGCCGATGGGCAACACTCGTCCACGCAGCGTGACTTCACCGGTCATCGCCACATCATGGCGCACCGGAATACCTGTTAAGGCGGAAGTAATGGCTGTGACCATGGCAATACCGGCCGACGGTCCGTCTTTCGGTACAGCGCCTTCGGGGCAATGAACATGAATATCTTTTTTCGTATAGAAATCAGCCGGCACGTCCCAATCTTTCGCGTGGGTACGGATACAGCTAATGGCTGTACGGATGCTCTCTTTCATCACATCACCCAGAGAGCCGGTCAGTTCCATTTTACCGGTACCTTCCATGACGGCCACTTCGATCGGCAGCATTTCGCCCCCTACCGACGTCCAGGCCAGGCCGTTGACCAGACCAATCTCGTCTTTTTTCGCGTTTTCATCGCGCTTATACCGGCGCGGGCCCAATAGCTCTTCCATGTTCTTGGGCGATACCGTCAGGCATATGTCTTCACCGGGATTTTCCACCACATTTTTGGCGGCTTTTCGGCACAAGTCCGCAATGCGGCGCTCCAGCGTACGCACACCGGCTTCCCGGGTGTAGTTTTCAATCAAATCCCGCACACCGGCCGGGGTAATGCGCAGCTGTTTTTTCGTAAGGCCGTTTTTGGCAAGCTGTTTCGGAATCAGATGGCGCACAGCAATCTGATACTTTTCTTCCGATGTGTAACTGGGCAGCTCGATCACGTCCATCCGGTCATACAGCGGACCGGGGATGGTGGACGCATCGTTAGCCGTCGTAAGGAACATAACCTGGCTTAAATCGAACGGCATATCGATAAAATGATCCTGGAAGGCATTATTCTGTTCGGTATCCAGCACTTCCAGCAGGGCCGATGCCGGGTCACCGCGGAAATCTTTGCTGAGTTTATCGATTTCGTCCAGCAGGATAAGCGGATTACGGGTACCAGCCTGTTTAACAGCCGCCATGATGCGACCGGGCATAGACCCCACATAGGTGCGCCGGTGACCCATAATTTCGCTTTCATCGTGCACGCCGCCTAATGACACTCGCACGTATTTGCGGCCCAGTGCTTCGGCAATCGAATGGGCAATCGATGTTTTGCCTACA
Organism: uncultured Oscillospiraceae bacterium; assembly: GCA_905200265.1. Taxonomy (GTDB): domain Bacteria; phylum Bacillota; class Clostridia; order Oscillospirales; family Acutalibacteraceae; genus Heritagella. The sequence continues at coordinate 1,216 of CAJKJS010000184.1, read as the reverse complement.
CCGGGCGGCCCCACCAGGCACAAAATCTGGCCGTTGCTCTGGGGCGCCAGTTTATGGACAGCCAAAGCCTCGATAATACGGTCTTTGACTTTGGTCAGCCCGTAATGGTCCCGGTCCAATACCCGACGGGCTTTTTTCAGGTCGACGCTTTCTTTCGAGAGCGTATTCCACGGCAAATCCAGGCAGGTTTCCAAGTACCCGCGGATCACGCTGCCTTCCTGGGAACCAAACGGCATTTTAGCCAGCCGGTCACATTCCCGCAGGAGCTTCTTTTCTTGCAGTTCCGGCAAATGCAGATCCGTTACCTTTTTGCGGAATTCTTCCGATTCTTGCAAGGGGTTATCATCTTCCCCCAGTTCATCGGCTATGGTCTTCATCTGTTCCCGCAGGTAGTAATCCCGCTGGTTTTCGTCCACAGACTTCTGGGTTTTTTCATTGATTTCGGCTTCAATGGCCAGCACTTTCAGTTCTTCATCCAGAATTTCGCTCAGGAGCCGAATACGGGCAAGAGGATCGTGTTCATCCAGGATTTCCTGTTTCACCGCGTAATCCAACTGGATATTCGCAGCGACAAAATCCGCCAACCGGCCACAATCTTTTTCGCTGATTACCCGCATGATCACATCCGGGGACATGGGATGATACAGACGCACATACTCTTCAAACTGGTTTTGAATACGGCGCAGATAAGCTTCCGCCCGGTAGGACTGGGGGCCTTCTACTTCCTCGTATTCTTCCACCATGGCGCACAAGTACGGATCTTCTTTCATCATTTTCACGATGGAAGCCCGCGCACCGCCTTCCACATACACGCGCACCGCCTCATCCCCGGCTTTGAGCACCTGTTTAATGGAAGCGACGACACCTGTTTCGAACAGGTCCTCGGCTTTGGGTTCCGCTTCGGTCAAATCTTTCTGCGCCACGAGCAGAATCAGCTGATCGTTTTCCATGGCAGCACGCAATGCTGCAATAGAGCGGCGGCGTCCCACTTCGAATTGGAGCGACATGCCCGGGAATACAACCAGCCCACGCAGAGCCAGCACCGGCATATCATTATGTACCACATGAATGTCTCGGGCCATTTTAAAACCCTCCTTTTCTTTCTATACAAAAATATTTTAAAAATTCAATAAAAAACAGAAAAATAAACGAAAGAAGGCCGCTGCACATCTGAGGAATGGTCCTCTTTTGCCGCAGCGGCCTCGTTTTCAAAAAC
>CAJKJS010000183.1 GCA_905200265.1 uncultured Oscillospiraceae bacterium | reverse complement strand
AGGGCAAGTGCTTTTTGCGTCTTGCCTGCCGGGCGGCACAGCCCAAATTGCGAGCCGTGTATGAAAAAATGGGGTTTTCCTATGCCGGAGTGGCCGATGTACCGTCTTTAGGGCTGATCGATGCCCTTTACGAAATGCGCTTATAAGCAGAAAGGAGGCAAAACGCCATGGGAAAAATTCATGTGCTGGAAAAACAGGTCGCCGAATTGATTGCAGCCGGAGAAGTGGTAGACCGTCCGGCTTCGGTGATTAAGGAACTGGTGGAAAATGCTGTAGATGCCGGAGCCACCGCTATTACCGTGGAAATCCGCCGCGGCGGCACCACGTTTATGCGGGTGACGGATAACGGCAGCGGCATCAGCCGCGATGATGTACCTGTGGCGTTCATCCGCCATGCGACCTCCAAAGTGCTGCATGCAGAAGATTTGGAAGCGATCGGAACGCTAGGGTTCCGGGGTGAAGCACTGGCCTCCATTGGAGCGGTGGCCCGGGTAGAAGTACTCACCCGCACCGCCGACGAATTAGAGGGAACCCGCTATGCCATCAGCGGTGGGGAAGAGGAAAGCTGTGACCCCGCCGGGTGCCCCCAAGGCACCACAATTTTGGTGCGGGATCTCTTTTATAACACCCCGGCCCGGATGAAATTCCTAAAAAAAGACGTGTCGGAATCCAATGCCGTGGCGGCCATGATGGACCGTCTGGCGCTGTCGCACCCGGAAGTATCGTTCCGCTTTTTGCGCGACGGCAAAGAAACGCTGCACACCCCCGGTGACGGGAAGCTCCGTTCGGCCGTATATGCGGTATATGGCAAAGAATTTACATCGCACCTGCTGCCGGTTTCGTATGAAATGGATTATGTAAAAGTAGAGGGCTTTGTGTCGGCACCTACGGCATCCCGCGGCTCTCGTAGTATGCAGCATTTCTTTTTAAACGGGAGGTATGTCCGGTCCCGTACGGCCATGGCGGCGCTGGAAGAAGCGTGCAAGGGCTCCATTATGGTAGGACGGTTCCCGGCTTGTGTGCTGTATTTGACGCTGCATGCCGGGGCGGTGGATGTAAATGTCCACCCGGCCAAACTGGAAGTGCGCTTTGTCAACGAACGCCCGGTGTACGACGCCGTGTACCACGGGGTAAAAAGTGCCCTGATGAAGCAGGACACGCCGAAACAGATGCACTGGAATGCGCCCACTGGCAAACCCGCCCTCTCTCAGCAGCCCGTTCCCCTAAGTGGTACGCAAATGCAGTTTGCTTCTCGCGAACAGGCCAAAGGGGCGGCTATGCGCCCGGAAACCGGCAAACCGGCTACCCAAAAAGTACCCGAAAAAAGCGAAAAGAGGGAAAATGCCGTCCCAGTAACTCCTTCCGTGCCGTCTTTTTTTGAGCGTACGAAATCGAAACCGGATTTTTCATTCCTGGAAGAATCGGCGGAACGGACGTATACCCCTTCGGTGCCGGTGAAAAAGCCGCTGGCAGAGCCGCCGGTGCCGGAAGAAAAGAAGCCGCCGGTTTCCAAAGCAGCTCCGGTTCCCGCCACTTTGCCGGAACCTGACGGAATCGATCCGGTCAAACCGGTTCCGGCTCCTCCTTCGGCAGTAGAACCGGGTATTCCGCCGGTGGAAGAATCGCAGGTCCCCGATGTACGGCTGATTGGTGAAGCTTTTTCCACCTACATCTTGCTGCAAGTAGGGGACGGGGAACTGATGCTCATCGATAAACATGCCGCCCATGAACGGCTGCTATATGAAAAGCTGCGGCGGGAATATGCTGCCCCCAGCGCCCAGATGCTCTTACAGCCGGTGACCGTACCGTTGAGTAAAGATGAATATGATGTGCTTATGCAGCACCAAGAGCTGCTGTCAAACGCCGGGTTTGAATGCGAAGATTTCGGTATGGGCAGCATGCTAGTGCGCTCGGTTCCGCTGACACTTGACGGCGACGATGTACCGGGAGTGCTCACGGAAATGGCCGGGTACCTGCTTTCCCACCGGCGGCAGATTCAAACGGAAAAACAAGACTGGCTGTTCCACAATGTGGCCTGCCGGGCCGCGATTAAGGCCGGGGATGAAAGCGATCCGCGGGAGTTAACGGCGCTGTGTTTGGAACTCTATCAGCATCCGGAAGTGCGCTATTGTCCTCACGGAAGACCCATTTTTGTAGTGCTGAAAAAGCGCGAAATCGAAAAGCAGTTTGGCCGGGTGTAAATCCGGTAAGCGAAAAGGAGGTGCCGGGGAATATGGAGAATGAAAAGAAAATTAGTGTGGGGGTTATTGTAGGCCCGACGGCCAGCGGAAAAACAGCCCTGGCGGTGGAAATGGCCCGGCGCCTTTCAGGGGAAGTGATTTCGGCCGATTCCATGCAGATTTATAAAGGTTTGCCGGTGAGCACCGCCTGCCCGACCGAAGAGGAAAAGCAGGGCATACCCCATCATTTGCTGGAATTTCTGCCCCTTTCGAAGTCCTACAGTGTATCGGATTATGTACGGGACGCGACGGCGGCCATTTATGATGTAGCCGCCCGCGGACATTTTCCTATTTTGACGGGGGGCACGGGATTATATGTGCGTTCCCTGGTAGAAAACCGGCAATATGAAGAAGAACCGGAACACCAAGCGGTACGGGATGAGTTGCTGCGTTGGAGCGAGGGGAAAACCGATGAAGAGATTCATGAGGTTTTACAAAAGGAAGACCCAGGAGCCGCTATACAGATTCATCCACACAACCGCAAACGGGTGCTGCGGGCGCTGGAGCGGTACCGCCTGACGGGGCGTACGTTACAGGAACAAAATGAGTATTCCCGCCGGACTCCGTCACCGTTTCGTTTTTCCCTGGTGGGACTTTCATGCCGGGACCGGGCGGTACTGTACCGCCGGATTGATCAGCGGGTGGACCGCATGATGGAACAGGGGCTTTTGCAGGAAGCGAAAGCCCTATATGGGACTCCTTGTGCCGGAACGGCTGCCCAGGCAATTGGATGCAAAGAGCTATTTCCTTATTTAAAAGGGGAGATTTCCCTTTTGGAGGCGACTGAAAAAATCAAACAGGGTACCCGGCGGTACGCAAAACGGCAGCTGACATGGTTTCACAGGGAAGAGGGGCTGCACTGGCTGAATCTTGACGATGTACCACCCGGAAAAAAACCGGTAGAAACTTTGGCGGACGAATGCGAAGCCCTGTGGCGGGCGGACGGCCTGCTGGGAGCCAGGTAAGCGGAAAGGAGTAGAAGCCATGGCAAACACAAGAGCGGTACAGGCGCCGCTGATCCGGCGGATTACCTCGTGGGTGCTGGCCCTGCTTATTTTTGGGTATGTAGGGTTTCAGGTGTACCAGGCGAATACCGAAATGATCCACACCGAAACGGCCACCTATATCGAAACGGCTGACTCTTTTTCGGTGGAAGGGGTTTTTATCCGCAAAGAAACGGTCATTACCGCTGATTATTCCGGCGATTTAGGGTACGAATTGAGCGACGGCAGCCATGTAGCCAAAGATGGCGTGGTAGCAAAGGCATATCCGGAAGGAAGTCCCGTCAATGTTGAGGACGAAATTGAAACGGTCGAAAGCGAAATTGAGAGTTTACAGACCTTATTATCTCTGAAAGATTCCTACGCAGCTGACCCAAGTCAACTGGATCAGAACGCAGAAAAGCAAATGCTCACGCTACTAAAAGAACTGCGCAGCGGGGAGGAAAAGGACGCTAAAACAGCCCGGCAGGAGCTATTGTATACACTCAATGAAAAGCAGATCGTTACCGGAGCCATTACCGATTTTTCCGATCGTATTGCGGAATTACAAGCGCGTAAATCGGAACTGGAGTCACAAAAAGTGAACCCAACCAGCACCGTCAAATCCCCTGCGTCAGGGTATTTTTCCAGTGTGGTGGATGGTTGGGAAACCGTGTATGATTACGATCAGGTGGAAGATCTGACCGCTGATGATTTAAAACAGGAACAGCAACCAGAGGCCGTGGATAGCAGCGCCGTGGGACGCGTGGTAACGGAGTATGAATGGTATTTTGCCTGTGTGGTGGATGCCGATACGGCGTTAAAACTCAAAGGGACATCTTCGGTAACGC
>CAJKJS010000182.1 GCA_905200265.1 uncultured Oscillospiraceae bacterium | reverse complement strand
AGGCAGCTCCGTTTGCTGTGGAACAAGAAGAGAGTGATGAATCAGAAGTAACGCTGGATGCTGTTCATACCATTTCGCGGGTTAGCTTTTCTTCTTATGGAGGTCATGGTGCCGCACTCTATACGCCGGGGGAAGATTCTCTGAAAAGTAACTCGGTGCTTCATTCTTTATATGAGAAAATGAAAGCGGCTGCTTATATGGTGGCGAACGAAGAAGGGGAAAACGGATATGCCATGGCACCGGTTCGTATTCAAAACGAGAAGCTGTCATCAGGAGAAATTGGGTTATGTCTGTCGCTGCTTGCTAATGATTGTCCTGAAATTTTTTGGATGAGCCGCCGGTATTCCTACTGGTATGAAGGAAACGATACCGTGGTGCAGCTATATGCCTACGTGTCTGGCAACCGGTGTGAACGAATGCTGAATCAAGTCAAAGAAGTGGTGGACGGGGTCATTGAATCGCTGTCCCCGGGACTGACGGAACTACAACGGGAGCAGCAGATCTATCAGTGGTTGGCGGCCCACTGTACCTATGACCGGGATGTTAATCAGGTGGCTGATAACTGGCATTCTTATGCAGCGGTAGGTAGTTTGCTGGACGGGAAGGCCGTGTGCGAAGGGTATGCCCGGGCCTTACAATTGTTACTTTCCCAGGCGGGGATTACTTGCCGCAGTGTGACGGGTACCGCAGAAGGCGGCGGCCACATGTGGAATATGGTGAAACTGGGGGATGATTGGGTCCATGTGGATCTCACTTGGGATGACAGCGGCGATGAAGGGCCGCTATACCGGTATTTTAATTTACCGGATACGATCCTGCAGCAGACCCATACCCTTTCACCCGATTATACTAAGTTGAGCGAAGAAGAATTGGATGAAAACGATGGTTTGCTCAATGCGCCGGTGCCCGCGTGTAACGAAGACACCTATACCTATTACCGAAACTTTGGGATTCAGGTAACCGAATCTGGTGAGGAAAAAACAGAAGTCGTAGAGGCGATGGTGCAGGCCATGCAGGCGGGCAATCGTACGGTAGCGCTGTATATTCCGGAAGAACTGGATTACGACGAAATGATTGATGAAATTTTTCGTAGTTCTGGAAACCGGTTTATGGACGAAGTAGCCCAGGCCAACTGGCAGGGCGCAGATATCTCGTACAGTGATTGTGTTTATTATTGTTTACAGGAAGAACGTGGCGTTTGTATTGTGCTGCGCAATTGACATAAGGAAGAAAGGAAGAAAAAATATGGATCAGGAACGTATCCAAAAAGCTGTCTATGAATTGTTACAGGCGGTAGGGGAAGACCCTGAACGCAGCGGATTAAAAGAAACGCCTGCCCGTGTAGCACGGATGTATGCTGAAATTTTTTCCGGACTGGAAGAAGATCCAAAGCAATATCTGAAGATTTTCGAGGAAGATCCACACCATAATGAACTGGTGCTGGTGCGGGATATTCCCCTTTATTCTGTGTGTGAACACCACTTGCTTCCTTTTATTGGGAAAGCTCACATTGCGTATATTCCCCGACATGGAAAAATTATTGGTCTTTCGAAATTTTCGAGAATTGTCAACTGCTTTGCTCGCCGTCCTCAGGTGCAAGAGAGATTAACGGCGCAGATCGCCGATTTTCTGTTTGAAAATCTGGAACCCCAGGGAGTAGCTGTGGTGATTGAAGCGGAACACTTGTGTATGACCATGCGCGGGGCTCGGGCGGCCGGGGCTTCCACGTATACTTCGGCGCTGCGGGGTGTAATGCGCAGTGATGCCCGCACCCGGGCCGAAGTAATGGCTTTGCTACAGGGGGCTGCACGATGAGCCGTTTTTTTCAAGCGGGGCATTACCGCCTGCCGTTGGGTGAAAAAACCTATATTATGGGAATTTGCAACGTAACGCCTGACTCCTTTTCCGATGGCGGTCAATTTTTCCGCCCGCAGGATGCCATTGATCATGCTTTGCGTATGCAGCAAGAAGGGGCTGACCTGATTGATATCGGTGGTCAGTCGACTCGCCCTGGTTTTCAGGCCATTTCGCCTCAGGAGGAGTGGCGACGTCTGCAGCCTGTACTAGAAGGACTGCGGGGACGGCTTACGGTGCCGCTTTCGGTGGATACGTTTTATCCCCAGGTAGCGGCTCTGGCCTGTGAAAACGGGGCGGATATTATCAATGATGTGACCGGATTTGCCCCGGATATGTGGAAGGTCGCGGCCCAGTACGGGTGCGGCTGTATTGTGATGCATCCATCGGAACCCGAAGGGGATGTGCTGCCGGCAGTACGGACTTTCTTTGAGCAAAAAAGGCAAGAGGCTGCTCGGTGGGGGATTGATGAAACGAAGCTCTGCATGGACCCGGGTATTGGTTTTGGCAAAACGTATGAACAGAATTTGCAGCTCATTCGGGATGTAAAAGAATACCGGCTGGAAACCTGCGCCTTACTCATGGCGGCTTCCCGCAAACGGGTGATTGGGCGGCCGTGTGGCGATCCTCCTTTTGCACAGCGTTTGTCGGGCACATTGGCGGCCCATACGGTGGCCCAAATGGGTGGTGCTGATATGCTGCGGGTTCATGACGTAAAAGAAGCCGTACAAGCGGCTCGCGTTGTGGATGCATTGCTCCATATATAAAGGCAAATTTGAAAGGAGAAAAAGCATGCTGGATATGATTTCAATAAAAGGCCTGGAACTTTTTGCTTATCATGGTGTAAATGCTGAGGAAAAACGGGATGGACAGCATTTTTATTTGGATATTACCATGGGGGCCGATCTGCAAAAAGCCTGCCAGAGCGACGATTTGACAGCAACGGTTAATTATGCCGCTGTACGGAAAACCGTACAGCGAGTCTTTACAGAAAAAAGTTATGATCTCATTGAGCGGGCATCACAAGTGTGTGCCGATGCCATTTTACAGGAATTCCCGCTGGTACAATGGGTTGAGATCACCTTGAAAAAACCGGAAGCACCTATGAGTGCTGTGTTTGATTATGTAGCGGTAACAATTCGAAGGGAGCGAACAGCATGAAGCAGGCAGTCATCGGATTGGGATCGAATCTGGGCGATTCGGGCGAAAATCTAAAAAAGGCAATCGAAGCGCTGGCAGCCCTTCCTCACACGAAGGTGCTCCGGTGTTCTTCTTTATACCGCACGCCGCCAGTTGAGGTGGAAGACGAACAACCCGACTACCTCAATCAGTGTGTGCTACTGGAAACAGAGTTGTCGCCTCGGGCACTTTTAGGATCTTGCCTGGGAATTGAAGCGGCCATGGGTCGCCGGCGTGTGCGCTGGCATGGAGCCCGGTGCCTAGATTTAGATCTTTTATTATACGAAGGGGAAGAAATGGATACAGAAGAACTGCATTTGCCGCATCCGGGCATATTAAATCGGGCTTTTGTATTAGTTCCTTTAGAAGAATTGTGCCCATGTAAAAGGTTTTTTACCTTTTCTTTCGAAAAAGCTTACAATACTATTGACAAAACTGATATACACATGGTAAAATCTTTTGTAAATCAGGGCGAAACTCGAAAAAAGTGTTGACACCTGACGACTGGTTTGTTATAATAGCAAAGCTGTCTGACGAGAGCGGCTGAGCCGAAAGGCCGGTCGAAAAAATCTCGAAAGAAAAGCAAAAAACATATTGACAAACACAAAAAAGTGTGATACAATATGTAAGCTGTCCTCGAGAGAGGAAAGCGCGCAGGACCTTGAAAATTAAACAACGAAAGATTACGAACGAACCAAAAAAGAACCCGTAATCCTTTGAGGTTTCCTGGAAACAGGATACTTCAGAACCGGAGAAGGACACTTCGGAAAACAAACCAAATGTACGCAAAGCGTACGAATTGAGCGACAAAAGCTCTAAGATAGATTAGAATGATCGAAAGATCGTTTTGATACCATATTTTAGAGAGTTTGATCCTGGCTCAGGACGAACGCTGGCGGCGTGCCTAACACATGCAAGTCGAACGGAGATCGAGTTTAACACCGAGGACTTGAGAAAGACATCGAGTGTTCGGTGTTGAACTTGATCTTAGTGGCGGACGGGTGAGTAACGCGTGAGTAACCTGCCTTTCAGAGGGGGA
>CAJKJS010000181.1 GCA_905200265.1 uncultured Oscillospiraceae bacterium | reverse complement strand
GTATTCGTTCGCCATGGACCACCACACATGGCGGAACGCGGAAAACCGGCTGACCACATACCGCAGGTAAAAAAGATCCTGCTCCCGTGTCATTTGGGAGAAACCCCACCGGTCGTAAGGGTGCCACAAAATCAGATCGGCTTCAATGCCCCGTTCCCGCAGTGCATAGAGGCACTTTTCCACATGACGGAAAAACGTAGGGTTTGGGCGGGTAAAATCCCAGTGGTTCCCGTCCGTTCGGCCGGTGTAGGCGGCAAAATTGTCCGGCGTTAAAACGGATGAATCCATGGGAGTTCCCTCAAAGGGATAACACCGGGGTTCATGCAGGTTATAATCATAGTGTTTTGGGAATAGGCAGAACCGAATTTTGTTGAACGACTGTTCGGATAACGTTTGCAATGTTTTTTCAATTTGACTGTCGGACTGCAATTCCCATACATAACACGTCGTACCGATGGAGTAATACGGTGTGCCATCTTCATAGGCAAAGTGGTAGGTACCGGCCACTCGTACCGGCCCATGGTTTCCCTTTTTGGCCGGTTCTGCTACAAACTGGCCCTTTTGCTCCTCGTCCCAAAAATCAGCGTGCAGACGAAAGGAATAGGTGCCTTCAAACGACGGCATAAACCGCACCCGGTATACGCCGTCCCCGTCATAAAACCCGTCAACCTGACGGCTTTCGTTTTTTCCAGTGAAAACTCCGGTCACGTGATAATCGGTAAAGGGATTGCCTTCGGTGGGGCCCGAGAAGCTCACTTCCCACACATCCCATTTTTCTACCCGGGAAGGGTATTGGAAGTTTTGCATGAAAATTCCTCCTTTTTTCGGTATGAACTGTCTCCTTTTGTTTATTATACGAAAAAATAGTGCCTTTGTCAGCCGAAAGAAGCCTGAGTTTGACTTTTTTTCTGTTTTTCGCTTACAATATTTTCAAAATAGAGGCTGGCCCGGCCGGAAAGGGAGGCTTTATGGCCCATGAAAAAAGAATATCTGATTGAAGAACCCCCATTTAAAGCGCTGCTGTTTTTTGCCGGGCCTATGATCCTTGGCAATTTGTTTCAGCAGCTGTATACCATGGCAGACTCTGTGATTGTGGGCCGGTTTGTGGGCGAAAATGCCCTGGCGGCGGTGGGGGCTTCGTATTCACTGACCAATGTGTTCATTTCCATTGCGGTGGGTGGCGGCGTGGGCGCTTCCGTGCTTACCAGCCAGGCCTTTGGCCGCCGGGATTACCGGGGCATGAAACGGTCAATCTATACGGCGCTTTTTTCTTTTCTGACGATTAGCATTCTGCTGGGCATTATCGGACTTATTTTCTGTGAGCCCCTTTTGCAGGTGCTGCGTACACCGGATGCCGTCATGGGAGATGCCGCGGTGTACCTCAATATCTACTTTGTGGGATTGCCGTTTTTATTCATGTACAACATTCTGTCGTCCATGTTTAACGCCCTGGGGCGTTCCCGCATGCCGCTTTATCTGCTCATTCTGTCGTCTACCCTCAATGTATTGCTGGATCTTCTGATGGTGGGGGTCTGGCAGTGGGGCGTAATGGGGGCGGCTGTTGCCACACTCATTGCCCAAGGGCTTTCGGCGGTAGTGTCGTTTTGCCTATTTGTACGCGAAATACGCCGCTACCCCGAAAAAGAGCCGGTGCGCTTTTCATGGCCGGATGCGAAAGCTATGGGACGCATTGCGCTGCCATCTATTTTGCAGCAGTCCACGGTATCGATTGGTATGATGCTGGTGCAGTCGGTAGTCAACAGTTTTGGCCCCGAGATGCTGGCGGGGTATTCCGCTGCCATGCGGGTAGAAAGCCTGTGTATTGTACCCATGGCGGCACTGGGGAACGCTGTGTCTTCTTACACGGCGCAAAACCTGGGAGCCAACCGGGAAGACCGAGTCCGGCAGGGATACCGTGTGTGTTACGGACTGGTGCTGGCATTTGCGGTACTCATCGGGGTACTGGTGCAGCCGTTTACCGGGCCGCTGACCCGGTTGTTCCTGGATGAAAACGGTACAAAGGTAGCGCTGTCAACAGGCGAAAGCTGCATGGGATTCATGGCGTGGTTTTATGTGCTGATCGGGCTGAAAATGATTACCGACGGCGTACTGCGGGGGGCCGGGGATATGCCGGTGTTTACCCTTGCGAACCTCCTCAATTTGGGGCTACGAGTGGTGCTGGCTGTGATACTGGCGCCGCGTTTTGGTATTTTTATGGTATGGGCCGCAGTGCCTATGGGGTGGCTTGTGAATTACCTCGTGTCGTTTTGGCGGTATCGCACAGGCATTTGGTGCACAAAAATGAAAAAGAAAACGTCATCTAGTTGAAAAAATTCAGTTATTATGGTATGCTGTGCCCAGGTGCATCCCCAAAATGAATGGAAAGCTGGAAAGGAGGCCATTTTCATGGCAAAAGCCGCCAAAGTGCGCAGCCCTTGGGACAGGGACGACGACATTTCGATTTTGAAAACATACGATATGGAAACCGAGCAGATCGAAATTTTGCAGCGGTTCCCGTTTTTGATTGAAGCTCCCAACTGGACGCCGGACGGAAAAGCCCTCATTTTTAACAGTCTGGGCAAAATGGTGCGGTATGATCTTTCTTCGGGGCAAACGGCTACGATTCCTACCGGGGATGCCGATGATTGTAACAATGACCATGTGCTGTCTCCCGATGGGACGAAACTGGGGATTAGCCATGTGGCCCATGAAGTGGGGCTTTCCCGGGTGTATGTAGTGGATAGCACCGGCGGGGAACCGGTGCTGGTTACCCCCCAGGCACCCAGTTATTTGCACGGGTATTCTCCTGATGGGCAGGAACTGGCTTATTGTGCCGAACGCGGAGGGGAATTTGATGTGTACACAGTGCCTGTAGGCGGCGGGGAAGAAAAACGGCTGACCACGGCACCGGGGCTCAACGACGGGCCGGAATATGACCCCGATGGTGAACATATTTGGTTTAATTCCGTGCGCAGCGGTCTGATGCAGGTGTGGCGCATGAAGCGCGACGGCAGCGAACAGACCCAGATGACTTTTGACGAACAGTATAATGCCTGGTTCCCCCATGTGTCCCCCAATGGGCAGTGGGTGGTCATGGTGGCGTATCATAAAGAAGACGTAAAACCGGCCGAGCACCTGCCCCATAAGCAGGTGGCCATCCGCCTGATGGACCGAAACGGCGGCGAGTTGCGTACGATTATCGAGCTATTTGGTGGGCAGGGCACCATGAATGTCAATTCCTGGTCCCCCGACAGCCGGAAATTTGCCTTTGTGACATACGAATTACCCGAGGCATAAAACAGGATAAACAAACGAAAAAGCAGGGCGTATTCTTAGGGCGGATACACCCTGCTTTTTTGCGTTTTTTCGGGGGTTTGCTTTCTTTTTTCAAAAAAAAGTGCTACACTATACGGCGTATGTTTTTGATAGAGAAGGGATGATACCATGACAAATTTTCTGGTGCGCCTGTTTGTACCCCATGGGGATGACGTCAAAAATCCGGCTGTACGGCAGCGGTATGGCATCCTGGCCGGGGCAACGGGAATGGCCTGTAATGTGTTTCTGTTTTTTATGAAGTTTATCATCGGGACGATTACGGCCAGCGTATCCATTACGGCCGATGCGTTTAATAACTTGTCGGATGGGCTTTCTTCGCTGGTTTCCGTGATTGGGTTCCGTATGGCAGGCAAAGAAGCCGATGAAGAGCACCCCTTTGGCCATGGCCGCACAGAATATGTGGCCGGGCTGGTAGTGGCGTTTTTGATTTTAATGGTGGGTGTCGAATTTTTACAGACGTCCATTGATAAAATTTTGAACCCCAGCGAAACGGGGTTCAGCTGGGTGCTGATGGGGATTCTAGCGGTTTCGCTGCTGGTTAAATTATGGATGGGTGCATTTAACCGCTGTTTGGGCCGGCGCATCGATTCGCCGGTGCTCATCGCTGCCATGAAAGATAGCCTGAATGACGTGGCGGTCACCTCGCTTGTTATTCTGGGTATGATCGCCGGGCAATATATCGACCTGCCGGTGGATGGCTATGTGGGCGTATTACTGGCGCTGTTTATTGTGTGGTCGGGTATCTC
>CAJKJS010000180.1 GCA_905200265.1 uncultured Oscillospiraceae bacterium | reverse complement strand
ATGGGTAACCGAGTACAAACCGAAATTACCACAATGTGCATGATCTATGACGGCAACAAAGTACTGGTGCAAAATCGTACAGACTCTTCATGGCCTGGTATTAGTTTTCCCGGCGGTCATGTGGAAAGCGGCGAATCCTTTACCGAATCGGTTATACGGGAAATTCGGGAAGAAACCGGCCTGACCATCCGGCACCCGGTTTTATGTGGCCTGAAAGATTGGGAAAACGACGATAACAGCCGCTATATCGTACTATTTTATAAAACCAATGAGTTTGACGGGCAACTGACTTCTTCCCAGGAAGGAGATGTCTTCTGGGTAGACAAAGCAGACCTGCCCCGCTACTCCCTCGCTCCTGATTTTGACGATATGTATCCCATGTTTTTTAATGACCAGGTAAGTGAATTTTTCTACCGTCCCACTAGCGATGGTTGGAAAAAGGAGATCGTATAAAGCGTAGCTCCTTTCTCCTTACCTTCTACAATTTGTATAATAGGTTCCCATTTTCCCCATATAAAAAACCCTCGCCCCGGGCTCATTGGCCCAGGGCGGGGGTTTTTATACTTTCACATGAGACCTAATGTCATCATTTTCTATGATGAAAGATCTCTACCTTATTCTTCCCGGCACTTTCTCTTCATAACCACGATACCAGCAAAAGCTGCCAGCATCAAAATCGCGCATACCGTGCACAGGACCGACGTATCTCCGGTATTGGGAGAATTCGTTGTAGGCGTATCGGAATCGGTGATGTCTTCTTCACCGCCGCTGTTCCCGGTATCGTCCCCATCCTGACCGCCAGGAGCATTGGGGTCCGAAGTATCGCCGCCTTCCTGAGGATCGTCCGGATTATTGATGTCCGGTTCATCGGGGTCTTCAATATCTCCGCTATCATCCTTTACCGTGTACGCCACCGAGGGTTTGCGGAAGTTTTCAGGAAGCCCTGCCTCTCCGTTGGAATCCACCGGATACAACGTAGCACTCAGGTTCGTCCACAGACCGTTTTCATTTGCGCTGCCATCCGCATCGTATACCCCGTATTCACCGGGTTCCGTCTGGGGATTCATGAGTTTCACCGTATAAGTCAGCTGAACCGGTGCAAAGTTGCTTACCGGTACATTGATGTCCCATACAATGCACTCTTCGCTCTGGCCATCTTCGCCGTTTGCATAATAGTACAGCACATAATCGTACTGGTCGTTTTCATCTTCCAACGTACCAAAGCCATAGGCACTGGTTGCATTGGGATGATCATACTGGGGATCGACCAGGGCCGTTTTTTCCAGCTCTACACCGCCAACCATCAGGGTCAATCTTTCGGGATCGTCCACAAAATCAAAGTTGTAGATATTGTCGGCATTATCAAAGCCGAAGCCCATCACATCGACCACTTTGGAACCGGCACTCAGCAGGTAGTAAATATCATTCTGAATTTGGGTAAACGAAACTTCTTCCCCACCGGAGAGGTAATTCATGAAAGAAGGTCCCCACGGATACGCCGAGGCCGCCTCGGTTTCTGCCGTTAACGCATAGCAATGATAGCCTTCTTCCTGCATAGCCCGATACACTTCACTGGTTTTATACAAAGCCACATCCACCGTCGTGGGCAGCGTTGTATTGCCCTTGGGAATATAAAGCGAATTGTCTCTTCCGTCATAAGGCTGGATGTATGTGTCTACATCCGACAGATGAGCGCCTACGTCCGACAAATAGGAGGTCCAGCTATCGGGAATAAACTGGTCGCCGCCTTCCTGATAATGACGGATTCCCCAGCAATCATTGCCCGCCATAACGCCGTTTTCACCGACCGTTGCCTGAATCGAGTTGATCGCATTGGCGTCTTCATCAAACATATAGGTCAACCCATCGCTGACAAAGACCATATACTTACGGCTGGCCTCTACGCTGGTATCGGCATCCAACATGGCTTTACCGGCTAACAGACCCGCATGTGTATTGGTGCCACTGGAAATATCTGTTTGGATGGCAGCTTCAATAGCTGCCATATTTTCACTGTTGAGTACCGTCAGCGGCAGTACATGGTGTGCTTCCTTATTGAAGATAACAACCCCAACCTTAATCGAGGCGCCTGTCTCTTCCGCTTGTGCACACAGGTCTTGCAGCATATCGGTCATTTGTTTTTCCACTTCTGCACTGGTGGATTTGTCCAATACGAAAACCACGTCCGATGTCAGCTGTTCTTCCGATGCCGGCAGCGACAGCGTGATATCCGATTCATAATTTTCGTCCAGTTCCGTTGCTTCTTTGGACTTCGAGGTGGTCCAAGTCGGCAGATCCGGATCATCCGGTTCCAGCGGCGTCAAGCCATGGGCAGCTTTTACAGCCAGAACACCCGTTATTGCGCCAGCTGAAAAATCGGTAAATTTCTGTGCATAAACCGGTTTGGCATGAGCCGACCAACGGGCGCCGGTATCATCCATATACCAGCCGTCGATCCCATCGTTGCAGTCGTCCAGTACCCAATCAGCCCCCACAGCGCCAAAGGTAACCACACCGCTATCTTCCACATAGATATCATCACCGGCAAGAGACGCGTGGTTGTTATAAATCTGGGTAGACTCCGACAGGTTCGCCGTGGCGTTGCTTCTCACCATAATGCCGCCGCCTTGGCGGGCAACGTCCTTCTTCGTGGAGCAATTCTTTTGCTCCGCATGGTTACGGGTAATCAGCACCTGTGCGCCTTCTTCGATGGTCAGGCTGGAATTGCTGTCCAGGAACAGCCCTGTTACATCGTTATCCTCAATCGTCAGCTTGGTATCTTTATCAATCTTTGCCGAAGCATTTGCGGTATAAAGTCTCATACCCGCATTCCAGTAACTGGTTCCCTTGGTACCCGTGATCGTAATATCGGAATTTACAAAAGAACCGTCGCCGGTAAAGATCACACCGCACATACCGTTGTTTTCTGCGGTGATGGTCGAATTCGTTACGTGCAGGATACCAGCTGACAGCCCGTGGCTACCATTCCCGCTGAAGTTCACATCGGAATCGGTAATAATATAGTGGCTTCCATTGGAACCGTTTCCTGTGCTATTGATTACATCCACATCCGAATTTTCGATGGTCACATAAAAAGTCCCTGTAAAACCGGAACGGTTGTGATCGGATACAAATGTAGAATCGGTAATATTGACATTATATCCGCCGTCTCCACCATCCCATTCCAGGGCATCCTGCTTATAATTTTGAATGGTTAGGCACGCACCATTTTTTAAATTCAACTTATTATTGGCGCAGAAATAGATAGCATGTGCATTTCCGGCATCGGTGCCGTCCATTTCCATGGTAGCATGATCCAGGGTCAACGATGCATCTTTGCTGGCACAAATGGTCATCCAACCCCATTCTGCCGTATTGGGAGTCGAACCGATTCCCTTCATTACAACGGTGCAGTCCTTAAACGTTAAAGCTGCCCCCAAAAGCGCAATCCCTTTATCATTAAAGGATACGGTATACGTCTGCCCTTGTGCACTTTCGATGGTAATATCTTTGTTCAGATTCAGGCCGGCCGTCGTGCAATCAGCCAGCAGGGTAATGGTATCCCCAGTTTGTGCGCTTTCTATCGCCTCATCCAATGTGGCATACGTTGTGTCATCAATTTGAGCCACATCACCACTCTGTGTGACGACGCCCGTAATGGGATCGGTCGATTCTCCTTCACCAGCAGCAATAGCCACCAGGCTGCTCATATTCGCGAGCCCCAGCACCATGCTGGCTGCCAGCGTAATCGCCAGTAGTTTTCTCCATTTCTTTTTCTTTGCCATGTTCCGTCCACCTTTTCACTAAAATTTGGATCGGAATGAATGACGGCCGGGCGGGCTTGGCAGAATGGCCCTGCTGTAGCTCCCTGGCTTTGCGTCCCACCCTTTCGAGCAGTTTGCCTTTTGCATTATTCCTGGATGCGTTTTCTCTCCTCTTTATACACTGTTTTTATGAGGAAGCATCCGTTCCATTGTTAGGGGCAAACACATCGGTGTCTTTTTCCCCCGGCTGTTGTACCAAGTAGTGTGGGAAAAAGCCGAGCGTGGAAAGAACGCCCAGCTTGCATACAGCTTTGACATTGC
>CAJKJS010000179.1 GCA_905200265.1 uncultured Oscillospiraceae bacterium | reverse complement strand
AAAATGGTCAGCGGCACACACAGCGCCGAATAAACCAGCTTGTTGACAAGGGCTGCCTGGAACTGGCTGTCCCGGAAAAACTTGGCGTAGTTATCAAACCCCACAAAATTGGCGGTAAACCCATTATAATCCGTAAAGCTGAGGACCAGACCGGCAATAATGGGAATGGCCGTAAAGATGAAAAATCCAAGAAAATTCGGCAGTAAAAATAAATATCCAGACAGCATTTCCCGTTTGGCTTGCCGGGACATCTTTCTTTTTTTGACGGAAGGCTGTGCCACGATCGTCATACCTCCTTGCGGCATATATCCCTCGCACAAGGCGAAAACAAAATTCTGGCGTCCCCTTTTCAGGGAACGCCAGAAAGGGAGCATCTTATGTAGTCAGGCTATCGGTTACGCTTAGTCAGCCAGAGCTTCTTCGCGCAGCGAATAGAAGTTATTCATGGCATCTTCCAGCGACTGTTCGCCCAGCAGATACAGTTTCGATTCTTCCATAAACGCATCGTTGATGGCGCTGTAATGGGAATCGGTGCCCTGTTCATCGCTGATCTTTGCCGAGAAGCGATATTCCACGCCTTCTACATCGACACTTTCCTGGTATACTTCCATAGCGGCATCCGTGGTGTAGGAAGGCACATCGCCAAAGCTGGCAATCACGGACGTACCTTCATCCGACGTGGTATAGAATTCAATAAACTTATAAGCGGCATCCACTTTGTCTTCGCTGCAAGAAGACGGAATGCACAGGTACGAGCTCTGGCCCACGGTGGACCCTTCTTCTACATCGTCAAACACAGGCAGCGGAGCAGCAGCCCATTCGAAATCGGGTTCATACCCATCCAGCAGACGGAACGTCCAGTCGCCGTTGATCATCATATAGATGTTACCGGCTGCAAAGTAAGCATTGACGTCCCACGTGTCCACACTCATTTCTTCAACGCTCACATGGCTGGCATCATCCACATACATGCGGTGCAGGATTTCCAGGTATTCCATGGTGCGAGTCAGCGGTGCATCATCCGTCAAATATTCACCGGCCGAAGAAGCGCCCAGGTTCATGGTCCATGTGGGGCACATGCCACCGTAATACGTGGTGTCACCTTCGGTGTGGGTCAGTTCTTTTGCCAGATCACAGTATTCATCCCATGTCAGGTTAATGGGAGCATCAACCCCGGCTTCTTTAAACAGATCGACATTATAGAAGATCATCCAGCAGGAGCCGGAAACCGGCAGGCCGTAAAAGTCATTACCGGAACCCGACACACCCACCAGGCTGGTGTCTTTAATCGGCGACAGGTCCAGACCCGAATCTTCCGCCAAAGGTGAAAGATCCTTCAGCACATTGCTATTCATATACTGTTTCGTCTGAGCCGGGGTACGAATCCACAAAGCATCGATGTCCGAAGAGCCACCGGACAACATCACTTTGATTTTATCGTCGTAATCATCGTTGGGAATGGAATGATATTCCACTTTGATGTTTTCATTTTCTTTCATGAAAGCTTCTATTTCCGCTTCGGCCGTTTTATCCATATCCGAAGCGCCATAAAAGTTTACCGTGGTTGTGCCTTCTTGGCCTTCCCCGCTATCGCCAGAACTTCCTCCAGACGACGAATCATTTTGACAGCCTGCCATGGAAGCCGCTGTCAACATACTAGCCAGCAACAGGGCCAGCACTTTTTTCGTTTTGCTCATGTAAAAACTCCTCCCTTGCAATTTCCACATTCTGTTGTATCAACAGAATATCCTCCGTTTTTTATAGTATAAAGTAGTTCCTGTTCGGATGGAAGGTTGAAAAAATCTCCACCTTTTCAAATTCATGACAAAAGGAGTATCCTATGATATGATGAGGGATATTGGCTTTGTAAGGGAGGGTTTTTCATGTTATATCTGGCTGCTTTTGTGATTGTGCTTTCTGCCTTTTTGCTGGTCACCAATTACAAAAACCGGCATGCGCTTTCGCTGGTATGGGCACTGCTTTCGTACTTATTTTTATTTACGGCAACGGTTTTGTATTTTGCCAAAGACAGCTCGTACCATGATATTGTAACCCAATACTTTTACCTGCCCGCTGAATTGTGGAAACGGGTTTTCTATTTGCGTATCGATCGCATTTGGCTGATTCGGCTTCTGCACATTTCCGATTTTTCGGCCATCTTTTTTAGTTTTTGTTTTGCCCTGGGCCTTTTCCGCGAATCGAGCCAAACAAAGCGTAAAAAGCTCACCTATGCCATTCCCCTTTTATTAGGCTATATATTGATTTGTCTCGTCCTTTTTGATCCGCAATTTCAAATTGCCGCATATTATCATCTCTATCCTGCTTATATTTTGCCCGCTGAATTCGAACAATGGCAACGGATCATTGAAACGACTGTACGCGTTTGTAATGTTTTGATTCTAGTCTTTAGCAACATTCTGATGATTTTGGCTTTTTCCAGAACGCCGCGCATTCGAACCTTACGCATGAATTATGCGGTATTGGGCGTGAGTTCCATCCTACTCACCGTACTACATGCCCTCTTCTTTTCCTTTTCCCCGGCGTATTATCTTAAAATTTCAAAATTCATCGATTCATACCGGTTTCTGTCCATTAAAACGGCCGTGAGCCTGGAAATCTATCAGTTTTTGCCCTATTTCCTCGTTTTTATGGTTACTGTCATGGTCGTTTTCATCCTGCGCCTATCACGCATCTCGTCCCAACTGCAAAACAGTGATTATGCTATTTCCCGGCAGATTAGCGCCTCCGAAACGACAAGCAAAGTGTTTTGCCATTATATCAAAAATGAACTATTGGCTATCCAGTCACAAATTGAAATGCTGCCGGTCAATGAAGAAAACAAGGAAGCCCTTTCCCTGCTTCGTCAGCGCTGTGATAACCTATATACTCGCATGGATATCATCCATCGCAGCACCCGTACCAGCGAACTTCACCTTGCCAAAGCCGATCTGCGCGATATTGTCAAAGACACCATGGAGCCCTTTGCCGGAGAACTAAAAACCTGTCAATATCAATGTCTGCTGCCGGAAAATCCCATGCCGGTTTTAGCCGACAGCGAGTACCTGGGACAGGCCCTGCATAACCTGGTGCGCAATGCACTGGACGCCATGGAAAATCGTCCTTCTGAAAAGAGGAATCTCACTCTTCGTATTGGCCGGGTAGATCCCTGGGTCATTTTGGAAATCAAAGACACCGGGTGTGGCATTTCCTCTCAGAACTTGCCACAGATCTTCACCCCTTTCTTTTCGTCGCAGCCATTCAGCCGTCACTGGGGCATCGGCCTTACACTTTCTTACAAAATTATTCAGGCGCACGACGGTAAAATCGAACTGGAAAGCGAATACGGAAAAGGCACCAATGTGCGTGTAGCCTTACCTTGCTTAAAGCGATAAAAATATTCATCTTTATAAAGGAGGAACCCGTATGGAAAAAATTCGTGTCCTGATTGCCGAAGACTTCGAGCCCATTCGCGAACGCTATGTCCACATGTTGGAAAAAGACCCGGATATTGAAGTCGTGGCTGCTGTAGAAAACGGAAAAGACGCGGTGCTGCAAACAAAATCCCTACATCCTGATGTGATCCTGATGGATATCGAAATGGAAACCAAAGACGCCGGCCTGCGGGCTGCCCGAAATATTTTGGAAGAGTTTCCCTCCATGCCGATCATTATTTTGACGGTATACGAAGAAGATGAACTGGTCTTCTCGGCTTTCCAGTTGGGCGCCTGCGATTACATGTTAAAAAACACGGGGGCCGAAGAGGTAATCGACGGTGTCAAGGCAGCCTGGCGCCATCAGTCTCCCATTCGTCCGGAAATCGCCGGAAAAATTCGTTCGGAATTCCGGCGCGTCAAACAATATGAAAGTAGTTTTCTTTATTTGCTCAACACCCTTAGCAATTTGACCACCACGGAGCTAGACATTCTGGACTTGCTAGCCCAGGGCAAAAGCCGCAGTGAAATCTGCCGCATTCGTTTTGTGGAAATGAGCACGGTTAAATCTCAAATTCACGGCATTTTGCAAAAATTCGGCCGCAGTTCCATACGGGAAGTACTGGCGCAAATCGACGACCCCAAACTACTTGCCATGATGGTGGAAAGCCGCCGGAA
>CAJKJS010000178.1 GCA_905200265.1 uncultured Oscillospiraceae bacterium | reverse complement strand
ACTCTGATCCATATTCGTCTCCTTTCCCGGTATAAACCGGCTAATTCTTAGTATCTTCATTATAATAAAAAAAGGCGGGGCCCAAAAGGGCCCCACCCAATTTTTTGAACAATTAACCTTTTACCGAACCAATGGTGATACCTTTTACGAAGAACTTCTGCACGAAGGGATACACCAGAATAATCGGGCCGGTCGCGACACAAGCCATAGCCAGTTTCAGCGTTTGCGTGGGCATATTTTCCACGTTTACGTTGGACACCTGGCTCAGCTGAGCCATAGCCGCCTGCGAGGAGATCATGTTGTACAGACGATACTGCAACGGATATTTGTCTGACGAGTTGATATACAGCATGGCATTGTACCAGTCATTCCAGTATTCCAATGCGATGAACAGCCCAATCGTTGCCAAACCAGCTTTAGCCAGCGGCAGAACCAGCTGAATGAAAATACGGAATTCGCCGGCACCGTCGATTTTCGCCGATTCGATAATCGAAACCGGCACACTGGCCATAAACGAACGCATAATCAGCAGATAGAAAACATTCACAAGGAACGGCAGAATCAGCGCCAGCAGGCTATCTTTCAGATTCAGTACCTGAATCATGAAAATGTAGCTCGACACCATACCACCACTAAACAGTGTAGTGAAATAGAAGTAGAACGAAAGTACGTTGCGATACTTAAAGTCCTGACGGCAAAGCACATATCCCGTCATAGCCGTAATAAACAGGCCGCATACAGTACCGACTACCGTGATCAGAATGGTAACCCCGTAGGAATTGAGGATAATCATGGGGTTTTTAAAAATGGTTTCGTAAGCCGATACGCTCATGCCCCGAGGTAACAGGCTGTACCCCTGGGTGACAATCAACGCTTCTTTCGAGAAAGAACCGGAGATAATCATAATAAAGGGCAATAAGCAAATGAGCGCGATCAGCGTAATGAAGAAATACCCTACAATATTAAAGCCAATGGTCGCTTTAGCTATTTTAATTCGATTGGACTTTGGCACAACAAATTCTTTTGCTTTCTCTTTAGCCATTTGTGAGAACCTCCCCTACATAGTGATGTGGATTAGAACAATGCATAATCTGCATCGATCTTCCTTACGATCCCGTTGACCAGCATAATAATGACAAAGCACAACACTGACTGGTAGAACGTAGCTGCCGAGGAGAAACCAAGGTTCCCGCTAGTTGTCAGAGACCGGAATACGTATGTATCGATCACGTCCGTGGCATTATACAGGTTGCTGTTGTTGCCAATGATCTGATAGAACATCTGGAAGTCGCCGCGAAGAATACGGCCAACCTGCAAAAGGATCATGGTAATCAGCGTGGGGCGAATTGACGGGAATGTAATATGTCCAATCTTCTGCCAAATGTTAGCACCGTCGATATCGGCGGCTTCATAGCAAGCCGAATCGATGCCCGTAATGGCAGCAATGTAAATAACCGAGTTATACCCGCACCATTTCCACGAGTTAAAGAAGCAGATAATCCATGGCCATGCCCCTTCAATCCGGTACACGTTAACCGGGGGTATGCCCATCATTTCACACAGGCTCTTAATGATACCGTAATCGGTATTGAAGATGTTGTACACAAACGTGCCGACAATAACCCAGGAAATAAAGTACGGCAGGAAAATAACGGACTGCACAATCTTCTTGTACACAATCCCCGTCATTTCCGTGATCACAATAGCAACAAAGATACTGAGGAACTGCGATGTGAACAGGTTGAGGATGTTGTACAGGATGGTGTTCTTCGTAATCTGCCATCCGGTGCCACCCATAAACAGGAACTCAAAGTTGTCCATGCCGCACCAGGGGCTTCCAAAAATACCCATATCATACCGGTAGTTTTTGAACGCCAAGATCAGACCGCTCATGGGCATGTATGCCAGCACAAACACCAAAACAATTGCCGGCAGCGCCATCAGCCATAGGGGCCAGTTCTTTTTGAATTCATGAACTACCCCGCCAAAACCAGAATGCTTGTTCATTGAATAACCTCCCCGCCAAAAATCCATTTACTTTTACCAATTTTTTTGGCTATAAACATTATATCATGCACAAATCATGAATAAAACATGACAAACTTATGATTTTAAGGAAATTCTTACGGTTTTCCATGAGAAAACAAGCATAATCGTTTAAAAATTTGTTAAATTTTATGCCCTTTTTCAAACTCCCTGCTGATTGTTATACTATATACCTAATTTTATTTTTCTATTTTATATCATATACCGAAAAGACCCCCAGGTACACAAGCAAACACTTTGTGCACCTGGGGGCCTTAGGCTATTAGGTCGGTGGGTCCATGGGAATTCGAATGGTCACTGTTGTCCCTTTTCCTAGAGTACTGTCAAAGTGCAAACCATATTTTTCCCCATATTGCAATTGAAGCCGTTTATGGATATTTCGGATTCCATATCCATGCCGGTCTACCACCGGTTTATCGGTTAAAATATTACGCAGCTGGCTCGCCGGCATACCGACCCCTTCATCTTTTACGGTTAAAAACAGGTCACCGGACTGCTTCCATCCCGTGATAGTCACAGTGCCTCTTTCGCCCTTTTCCAGCATAAGCATACCATGCAAAATCGCGTTTTCCACTAAAGGCTGTAAGACAATTTTCTGAATTTTCAAATCCCGTAACTCATCCGGTACATCGATATGCAAAGAAATACGGTTATCAAACCGGTAATTCTGAATCTGCACATACGTTTCCACGTGCCGCAGTTCTTCATTCAGACTAATTAAGTCCTCCCCGCGGTTGAGGGAAATCTTGTAATAGCGGGCCAACGCCCGGCTGATTTCAGCAATTTCCGGCGCATTATGATCCATGGCTTCCCAGTTGATTAAGTCCAGGGTATTGTAAAGAAAATGTGGATTGATTTGCGCTTGCAGGGCTTTTAACTCGGCGCTTTTAATGGCTTTACCATTTTCATACTGCTCTTTGACGAGTGCATTCATATTGCGCAGCATATAGTTAAAAGCCTGGTACAGCATGCCTATTTCATCACTGTCTTTCGTCTTTAGCTCTACCTGCAAATTTCCCTTTTCCACTTCATGCATGGTATTGGATAAAATCGAAAGCCGCCGGGTAAACGACCGGGAAAAGAAATAAATCAGCACACCGCATATGGCAATAATCAAAAAGGCAATAGAAAACAAGATACCGCGAACGGTATTTTCTTCCTGCATAATAGCCTCGTAGGGAATCATGGCGACTAACATCCAGTCTGTATTTTCGATCGCCTGGGAGTAACAAAGATACTGGGTATCTTGATCTCCGTATACTTCCCACTTCCCTGCATTTTCTACCGTTTTTCTGGCGATTTCACTGCCCGACATCGTGCGGTATTGTTCCAAATTACTGGCCCCGATAAGCTGATCGTTTCCATTGATAATATACAATAAGCCGTCTTGCACTGAGAGGGCATCCTTTAGTACACTGGAAAATTCCGATTCTTCCATACTGACCCGCTGGACGCCAATTTGTGTATTCAGATACTTGGAAATGATGGGTTTATAGTACGAAATAATCGTTTCATACTGATAATTCGTAGGGTTCAGCGTCACACGCGGGGGTGTCCATAAATAGGAATCGGTCCCATCAAACAAAGGAGCAAATTCCATATTTCCCTTTAGATCTTCCAGACTGGAAAAATAATAGTCCTGTTCACTGTAAAACAGCTGATCGTCTACATACAGCGTACAAACATACAATCCATTGGCGGAACCAATCGCCTGTAGCGTGTCTTCCAGCTCGCACATATCCATATACTGCTGGCGTTTGTCCGACACTTTATCTGTTGTGTAGTTTTCCAGCAGGATATTTTGTACCACCCAGTTGCTCTCGACGGTTTGGGCGGTTGTCAATACCGTTTCGACTTTATACGAAAGATATTCGTACGTCTGGGAAAAGGACTGCTGGGCCGAATAGGAAATTTGTTTTTCACTGATATTCCGCACCAATAAGTCCGCTACCAAAATGAGCACCGTCATGCCCAGCAGAATGACGCCACCGTAAATCGCCAGCAAACGGTTTCGAAATGGCATGCGATGAATGGCATCCCGGAAAAAAGAAAGTATCCGTTTCACATCC
>CAJKJS010000177.1 GCA_905200265.1 uncultured Oscillospiraceae bacterium | reverse complement strand
ATTCTACCACAGTTTTACCCAACTGAAAAGAAATTTGTGGAAAAAGTAAATAAGTTTTTTCGCAGCCGTTGTCTTCTTTTTCTTTGCCCGAAAAAGCGGACGACGGCTGCGTTTTTTCTTGCTAAAGCGCCGCAAAAATGGTATACTGAAAGTCAAATCTGCATTTTGGAGGCTCTTTACTTGCAAATTCCGCCAAAATGCCAGGGGAATATCCCCAAATTGACTAAAAAAGCAAAAGCAAACCGCTTTTGTGAAAGGAGTATTTTCGATGAACGAGACAACCGTTTCTTTCCGCCCCAATGCTTACCGGTCATGCCTGTGTAATGGTGTGAACGAAAATCTCACCGGCCAGAATGTGCGCGTAGCGGGTTGGGTCGAAAATATTCGGGATCACGGCGGTGTACAATTTTTGGATCTGCGCGATCAGTACGGCGTGGTACAGGTTGTGGTACACGATGACAGCCTCTTGCATCCGGTTACCCGGGAATGCGTCGTTTCAGTATTTGGTCAGGTTATTCTGCGCGATGAAGACACCATCAACCCGAAAATCAGCACCGGCACGGTAGAAGTCGCGGCTCAGTCGATCACCGTTCTGGGCAAATGCGTAGAAAGCCTGCCTTTTGAACCGGCTATGTCCACCGAAACCAGAGAAGACGTGCGGCTTCGCTACCGCTTTTTGGATTTGCGCAACGAAAAAATGCGGGATCGCATGATCTTACGCTCCAACGTCATTTCGTATTTACGCCATAAAATGGAAGACCTGGGCTTTATGGAAATGCAGACACCTATTCTGTCTACCTCTTCCCCCGAAGGCGCCCGGGATTACCTGATTCCCAGCCGTAAACATCACGGGAAATTTTATGCGCTGCCCCAGGCGCCCCAGATTTTCAAACAACTTTTAATGGTATCGGGCTTTGACCGGTATTTCCAAATCGCCCCGTGCTTCCGCGATGAAGATGCTAGAGCTGACCGGTCGCCTGGCGAATTCTACCAGCTGGACTTTGAAATGGCCTTTGCCACCCAGGAAGACGTATTTGCAGTGGCCGAAGACGTACTCTCCTCCACCTTCCAGAAGTTTTCTTCTCTGCCGGTTACCCCGGCGCCGTTCCCCCGCATCACGTACCGGGACGCTATGCTCACCTACGGCACCGATAAACCCGATCTGCGCAACCCGCTGAAGATTATCGACTTGAGCGACATGTTCGTTGATTCGGCATTTAAGCCTTTCTGCAACAAAACGGTGCGGGCGATCAATGCTCCGGGCTGCGGCCGCCAGAGCAAAAAGTTCTATGAAAACATGGGCAAATTCGCCACGTCCATCGGCATGATGGGCCTTGGCTATTTAAATGTAAAAGAAGACGGCAGTTATAAAGGGCCCATCGACAAGTTCCTGTCGGATGAACAGCGGGAAGAACTGCGCCGCCGCGCCAATTTAAAACCCGACGACGTGATTTTCTTCATTGCCGACGAACCCCGCATTGCTCCCCGGCTGGCTGGGCTGGTGCGTACGGAACTGGGTGAAAAGCTGGGCCTGATCGACAAAGATCAGTTTGCCTTCTGCTTTATTGTGGATTTCCCCATGTACGAAATCGACGAAGAAACCGGTAAACTGGTTTTCACCCATAACCCCTTCTCCATGCCCCAGGGCGGTCTGCAGGCACTAGAAAGCGAAGACCCGGAATCGATTCTCGCTTATCAATATGATATTGTCGTCAATGGGGTGGAACTATCCTCCGGCGCCGTGCGCAACCACGACCGCGAAATTATGGTGAAAGCCTTCAGCCTGGCCGGTTACACAGAAGACGATTTGAAAGAAAAATTCGGCGCTCTGTATAACGCCTTTGGGTACGGGTCTCCGCCTCATGCCGGTATGGCCCCTGGCGTCGACCGTATGGTCATGCTGCTGGCAGGCGAAGAAAACATTCGCGAAGTCATCGCGTTCCCGCTCAACAGCAATGCGCAGGATCTGCTCCTAGGCGCCCCCACGGCCGTCACAGAACAGCAGCTTCGTGAAGCCCATATCCGGATGCGGTAACCGTTTGAAGGAGGGAACTTATTTTGGCTGCAAAAGTAACAAAAGAAGAGCTGCGGCAAATTGCCACGCTCAGTAAACTATTTATTCCCGAAGAGGAAGAAGAAAACCTTTTGCGGGAAATGGAGTCGATCATCGCCTTTGCCGATACGGTGAACGAAGCGGTGGCGAACACCGACGCATCCTTTGATGCGGTCACACCGCTTTGCAATGTCTTCCGGGAAGACGAGGTTGTGCCCTCTATGCCCCAGGAAGATGTACTGAAAAACGCTCCGGAAGCCGCTAACGGCAGTTTTCTGGTGCGTCCGCGCCGGTGAAAGGAGGAAATCGCGTGGCATCTATTACACAACTGCACACGATGCTGAAAAGCCGGCAGATTTCCTGCCAGGAACTGACACAGCAGTACCTGTCGGCCATTGAAAAAGATAACGGAGCATTACATGCGTATGTGCATGTAACTGCCGAAACGGCGCTGGAAACCGCCAAAAAGGTGGACGAAAAGATCGCCGCCGGGCAGGAGATTGCGCCTCTTGCGGGTATTCCCATGACGCTGAAAGACAACCTTTCCACCCGCGGGCTTTTGACTACCTGTTGTTCCCGCATTCTGGAAGGATACCGCCCGGTATATGATGCTTCCGTATGGGAACTTTTACAAAAACAGGACGCCGTCCTGCTGGGCAAAACGAACATGGATGAATTCGCCATGGGGTCTTCCAGCGAAACGTCGTGTTACGGTGGCAGCTGCAACCCCCACGACACCGGTCATGTAGCCGGTGGTTCGTCCGGCGGCGGCGCAGCGGCCGTGGCCGGGAACCTGGCCGTGTATGCCCTGGGCAGTGACACCGGCGGCTCCATTCGTCAACCGGCTTCGTTCTGCGGCATTGTGGGGCTAAAACCCACTTACGGCGCGGTATCCCGGTACGGACTTATCGCCTATGCTTCGTCGTTTGACCAGATCGGCCCCATGACCGGCTGTGTGGAAGACGCCGCTCTGCTGTTTGATGCTATCAGTCAAAAAGATGACCGCGACAGCACCTGCTGCGGCGCAAAGGAAAAGACGCTGCCTCACCTGCACGACGATATCCGGGGCATGAAAATCGGCGTACCGAAAGAGTACTTTACCGGCCTTTCCGAGGATGTGGAAAAAGCTCTCGAAAACGCCCAGGAAGCATTCCGGTCCCTGGGGGCAGAACTGGTGCCTCTTTCCATGCCGGCCCTTTCCCAGGCTCTGCCCGTCTACTATATTCTGGCGTGCGCCGAAGCGTCTTCCAACCTGGGACGGTACGACGGCATTCGCTATGGCTACAAGGCCCCCCATTACGACAGCATTCACGATATGATGTGCCGCACTCGCAGCGAAGGCTTTGGGCGCGAAGTACAGCGCCGTATCCTGCTGGGTACCTACGTGCTCAGTTCCGGGTATTATGACGCCTATTATAAAAAAGCCCAGCAGCTGCGCGGCGCGATTATTGCCGCTTTTGATGAAGCGTTTACCACCTGCGACCTGCTGCTGGCCCCCACGGTGCCCACCACCAGTTTCCCGCTGAATTTCACGAAGCAGGACCCGGTACTCACCTACCAAACCGATATTTGCACCGTGCCGGTCAATATCGCCGGGTTGCCCGGCCTTTCCCTGCCCTGCGGGTATGATGGGGCGGGGCTGCCTGTTGGCGTGCAGCTCATTGCCGGGCGGTTTGAAGAAGCGCGGCTTTTGTCGGCTGCCTATCATCTGGAACAGGCCCTTGGCTGCCAGAAAAAAACACAATGGGGGGTACAGCTGTGAAATACGAACTTGTCTGCGGGCTGGAAACCCACGTGGAACTGTCCACGAAAACCAAAATTTTCTGCGGGTGCACCACCCAGTTCGGCGGTGAACCCAACACCCACTGCTGCCCGGTGTGCATCGGGCTGCCGGGCACGCTGCCCAAACTGAACCGCCAGGTGGTACGTTATGCCGTCATGGCCGGGCTTGCCACCCACTGCACCATTGCACCCATTGCCAAAATGGACCGCAAAAACTACTGCTACCCCGACCTGCCCAAAGCGTACCAGATTTCGCAGTACGACAAACCTCTATGTGAAAATGGGTATGTGGA
>CAJKJS010000176.1 GCA_905200265.1 uncultured Oscillospiraceae bacterium | reverse complement strand
ACGGGGCTTCCCCTAAACTGTTTTTCTGTGTCTACTTTCGCTTGACAAGTGCATCCCCCAAAACGGGGGAGGGGGCGGCTTTTTCTGTTTGAAAAATTATTCGGCCAGGGGACGGAACAGGTCCCCGGCTTTTTTTAAGCGCCGGTACCGCACGGCCATCAGGATAAAGACACCGGCCCGCACCAGGGATTCGATACTGTTCACCCAGAAAACGGCGTGTTCGTTGCTGCCAAGGGCGGTGTAGACCTGTACGCCTAAAAGCGGGAGGAGGGAATTACTCAGCGTGACAAACAGGGTATATAGGCTGATAATCAGCGCCCGGTTTGCCCGCGGGCACACCTGCAAGAGCATTTGCACCGTGCACATGCTGATGACGCACTGCGGGATATTGCCCACAAGGCCGATGATAATAAAGTAGACGGCCCGGGCCTGCATCGGCACCCACAGCATGCCCGCTACCATCACCGGGCACAGCCACAGCCCCGCACACGCCCACAAAATGGCGTAGTGTTCCGATTTTTTGCGGCACAGCCCGGCAAAGAAGCCGATGAAAATCATTTGGCACACGGAGCACAGCGCCTGGAACAGGCTGAGCTGGGCTTCGTTCATGCCGGCATACTGCACTTCCGCCAAGTACCAAAGGCTCCAGTCAAAGTGCCACGAAAAGTAGAAAAGCATGATGCACACGAAAAACGACCGGAACGCCCGGTGGTGTATCATGTGCCCCAGTGCCTGCCGGAAAGCCGCCAGGCCCGCTTTTTTATTCAGCTCCTCGTCCCGCCGGGCCGGGCACGGAATGCGCCACAGCACAAACGCCTGTAAGAGCATGCACACCCCTGCCAGGGCGTAGAAAACCTGGAGCACCCGCAGCTTTTCTTCCACATGGGGGGCGGCGGTCATCAGCGTGCCGCAAAGGAGCGGGACAATCACGCCGGTAAAGAACAGGCACCGGTTGCGCACGGTCAAAACGCCGTTGCGCTGCGGCATGTCCACTGCGTCGCCAAAAAAGTTCTGCCACTGGGCGTTATAAATCCCAATGCCCCCTACCGTCATGCCCAAAAAGGCAAAGAACGCTTCCATGCGCCCCGCGGATAGCCACGGCACGGCGGCATAGCCAAAGTAGGAAATCCCCAGAAAGAGAAGCAGGAAAAGGGGCACCGTGCGGCTGCGGCGGGTGCGCCCGCCGAGTAACCCAAAGGGGATGAGGAAAAGTACCGCGACCATGTTCGGCACCGTCTGCACCAGCCCGATTTGGGTATCGGTGGCGCCCAGGTTGGTGGCGTAGAGGTTATTCGCTAAACTGTTGAGGGATACGGCATATTGCAGCAGCAGCCCTTCCAGGCCGAACAGGATGAGCAGCCGGCACCGGGGGTCATGCCAGGCGCCGAAAAGCGCGCGCAGGGGATGGGAAGCAAAAATAGATTTCATAACGAAGACCTCGCAGAAAAAAAGTGGAGGATGGCGCTTCAATAAGAAGGCAAAACGTGGTACACTGAAAAGAACAGGCGGGGTACACCCCGCTCCTATAGGAGGCGAAAAAGATGTTTTTACAGGATATCACCCCGTTTGAGGGGAACGGACAAAAAAACGCCAAAGGGCAAACGTTACAGGCATTTTTGCAATCGTATGACCCTCACCGGTACGACACGCCCAGCGTGACCACCGACATCATTGTGTTGCAGGTGCCAAAGGGCGCGAAGGACTGTGTAAAAGGCGGGCGGGTGCTGCTCATCCGCCGGGGGAACCACCCGTGCATTGGGATGTGGGCGCTGCCCGGCGGGTTTGTGGACATGAAAGAAAATCTTGTAGACGGCGCGAGGCGGGAACTACTGGAAGAAACCGGCGTCAGCGATGTTCCTTTGGAAGCCGTGGGCGTATGGGGCGACTGGCAGCGGGACCCCCGCACCCGGGTGATCACCGTGCCCCATCTGGCCATTTTGGAAGAAGAGCGGGAAGCGGCCGCCGGGGATGACGCCGGGGATGCGAGATGGTTCTCCCTGTCCTTTATGAAAACCGGAGAAGAAGAGGAAAACGGGGTGTGCCGGGAAACCTGGGCGCTGACGCTCACGGGCGGCGGGGACACACTCTGCCCCGTGATCGAGCGGTCGTATCACACCAAGGCGCTTTTACAGCAGGAAGCCTTCCGGGTCAAAGAGCCGGGCGGCGTGGCGGTGGATCACAGCGCCATTTTGCTGCAAGCGCTCCTGCACGCCCGGCGGGCGCTGCAGCAGCGGGGGTAAAAGGACGTTTGCGCCTAAAGCGGCGTAAGGGATGGCCCGGGTTTTTCTGCCCCATACAAGGGAAAGAGAACAGGCGATAGAGGACACGTGTTCGCCCCTTATCGAGCGGGCATAGCCCACCCGAATCTGAGGGTTTTGAGTCATTTTGCCCGGGGGCGCAGGCGGGGGGAAAGGTCTGGCTTTTCGCCGCCGTATAATGCGGCCCGGGTCCGGCTGCCCCCAAAAGGGGAGGGACAAAGTGCCCGGCGGCATATTGGCGGCACCGGGAAAACCGGAGTGCCGGAAAAGGATTGTTTCGAAACAAGACATAGAATAAGCCCAAAAAGGGGGAAACGCAAGAGGCAATGTGTGCGTTTCCCCCTTTTTTGTGTATTTCTGCAAAAGAACCAACATTTTGTTAGAAAACAAAATGTTTTTCGTCAAGCTGCCGGTTCCCGGGTGACATTCTTCATCCAGTTAAAGCGGTTGATCTTCACAACGGCCACCAGGCATTTTAAAATCTGGTCACATTTTAAGCATGCCATAACCACCCACGCCGGGGCCCCCAGGGAGAGGGCAAGAAAGCTGGACGGCAGCACGATGCCGAACACAAAAATGGTGTCGTTTTTAAACACAAAGGAGGTGTCGCCCCCGGCTTTCACCAGCCCCGCCAGGCACGCCGCCTGGTAACAGGTGCCAATAATGGTGACGGATAAAAGCCCCATGAGCTGGTACGCAATGGCGCTGGTTTCTTCGGTGATGCTGTAAAGCGAAAGAAACGGGCCGCGCAGCAGGAGAATGACCGCGCAGCTAAAGCCCCCCACCAGCAGGAACATGCGCTGCACCAGCCTTGCATACGGGCGGATTTTCTCCGTTTCGCCGCCGCCGACCAGCATGCCGGTGAGGATGCCCACCGCGGCGCTCAGGCCGCTGATCCACACGTACATCAGGTTATTCATCTGGTTCATAATGCTGGCCGCCGCAATGGCTTCATCCATCAGCCGGCCCACCACCATACTCTGGCAGAAGGTGTTGATGCTCCACACCAGATCCCCGGCCATAACCGGGCCGCCGTAGCGCACAAAGTCCCGGACCAGCACGCCGCAGGGCACAAACAGATGGGAAAACCGCCAGCGGAGCACCTCTTCCCGCCGCAGCACGTACCACGCCGCCGCTCCCGCTTCGAAAATGCGGGAAATCAGGGTGGCAATCGCCGCCCCGGCGATGCCCATGGCGGGGATGACCCCTAAAAAGCCGAAAATGAACACATAGTTGAGCGTGACGTTGATCACCAGCGCCTGGGCGGAAATGAACATGCCAATCCTCGCGTTTTCCACGCCGCGCATCATGGCGATGAAGATTTGCGACAGGGAGAAAAACAGGCACGAACACCCGGTGATCTGCAAATACGGCACCGCCGCTTCTACCACCGCTTTGTCCGGGGTGAGCAGGTACAAAATGGGCCGGGTAAAAAAGAGGGAGGCGACAGTCAGCAAAAGCCCGATACATAGCCCCGCCCTTAGCGCGATGGCGGCGATCCGCCGGATACTGGTAAGGTCCCGTTTGCCCCAGTACTGGGCAATGAGGATGAGCATGGCCCCCGACAGCCCCCCGATCATCATGGTGAGAAAGGTCTGCACCTGGGTGCCCATATATACCGCCGAAATGGCCGTATCCCCCAGGGCGCCCACCATGAGGTTATCGGCAAAGCCCACGGCAAAGGTAATCAGGTTTTGCAGGGAAATGGGGATGGCCAATGTAAACAGCGCCCGGTAAACCGAACGCCCGTCACGCATTTTTAACATAAAAAAGGGTCCCTTCCGGGCGGAAAAACCGCCCTGTTTTTTCTTTATTGTAAGTTTGAAAAGGATGTTTGTCAACGGGGAAAGGGGCGCTTCCCCTGCCAAAAAATGCGCCCCGTTTTTGGCGGGAAAGCGC
>CAJKJS010000175.1 GCA_905200265.1 uncultured Oscillospiraceae bacterium | reverse complement strand
AGAAAAAGTTTTAAGTTTTTTGGTTTACATATCCGGTTGCCTATCCGGTTGCACGCTATAATAAATATATCGAAAGAAAATTCGCTGTGCGTTGATGATTTTTAGGAAAAAATACAATATGGCAGGGTCCATTTAGAAAGGAATGATGCGGCACCTATATGAAAGAACAACGACCGGGCAACCGGAATCCCCTGGGGGCCACCCATGATTCTGTGGCCCAGAAAAGTGCTTCCCTAAGTAAGGCACATGACATTACCGGGTTCCGTCCCCAGTGTGGGAGTGTGTGTCCCCTCCTTACAAGACACTGGACTGAAAACGGCGGAGTACGGCCAAGGGGTTCACGGCGGTTCCGATGAAGGAGCCGGTCTGGTTCCAGCAAATTCGCTCTCAAAAAACAGAAGGGAGAACGAAACCATGGCAAAAATGAAAAGAAAACTGAAAAAAATCCTATCACTTGTATTGGTACTAAGCCTGTGCATGAGCATGATGGGAATGACAGCCTTTGCCCAGGGAGACGAGAACCCGTGTGAACACGATTTTGTCGTCAATTTGGAAGAATCTACCGCCACCTGTGCGCAGTCCGGTACGGAAGTTTCCTATTGCAGTAAATGCGGGGAAAAACAGGTGCGGACAGATGTGATCCTGGACCATGAACCCACGAGTGTGACGGTGACCAAACAGGCTACCTGTACGGAAAAGGGCGAAGAAACATGCTACTGTGAATTGTGCGATGTTTCTTACACTCGTTCGATTCCGGCGTTGGGTCATGAATATGGGGAAGACGGGGTGTGCATCCGTGAAGGGTGCGGCCACACCCTTTCGTCGGTTGGCTCCAGCTTTGTGGTAGATGATGTATGGGAAAAGTCAAATCCCAGCCAGCCTAAATTCGATACCTACACGCTGACCTGCACAGTATTGTCAACTCCCGATGAAAATGGGCAGGGTGGCACCGTGGCCGTGACCGGTTGGAGCGGAATCGAAGGTAATACGTCCAAAACGAGTCTGTATATCTTAATTCCCGAAACCGTGCAGGATGAAAACGGGAATACCTATACGGTGACGGAGGTAACCTGCAACTTCCAGATGAATGCTTCCAATAAGAACAAGGGCAAGTTAGTGGGCTTCTATCTGCGGGCTCCTGTCAAGGAACTGACAGTGAACAGCATGTTCCTGGGCCAGACAAACCTGCAGATTCTTGAGCTGCCTGATACGCTGGAAGTGATCGGCGTCGGCTGTTTCTCCGGTTGCACCAGATTGGGCGCCCAGGAGAAGTATCCGGTAACGCTGCCGGAAGGTCTGAAAGAAATTGGTATTGGCGCCTTTAAGAAAGTGAATTTTGCAAAGCAGCCCACGCTGGATATCCCGGCATCGGTGACGAAGATCGGTACCGGCGCTTTTGAAAACTCCGGATTGAAAGCGGTTACCGGCGGCGAAGGCGTTACCAGTCTGGAGGGAACGGTATTTCAAAACTGCTATTCGCTGACGTCTGTGGAATTCCCCAATGTAACGGAAGTGGCATCGGCCACATTCTTTAGTGCACCGCTTGGTACGGTAGGATGGGACTGGAGCCAGATGACCGAAATTGGCGAATCGGCTTTTGACGGCTGCTATGGCCTGAAAGTGCCGGTTACCTTGTCTGGCGACTGCCAGCTGGGCATAACGGCTTTCTGCAACAGTGGGATCACTTCCCTGACCATCGGCGAAGGGATGACGGAAATCCCGAAATGGGCGTTCTACTATTGCTTTAACCTGTCGGAGATTACGTTACCCAACAGCTTGGAGACCATTGGTGAGGGAGCTTTTGCCGGTTGTGGCTGTGATTTGCCCGACGGTGAAAAAGTTACGATCACTATCGGTTCTGATAAAGGAAGCATGTTGACGACAGTGGGCTCTGATGCTTTTGCCAGTGATACGATTCCTTATGACATTACGCTGGAAGCTTCCGAAGATGATGTCAATGGATTTGCGAATCTGACAAATGACGGGACAAACACGGTGACGTGCACGGTTCCCTCTTTGGAATTGTCTGAAACCGTGGGAGAAACCGGCAAGACTTTGCAGGAACTGATCGATGACGCTGCGGCAACGGAAGATACCGCAGACGATACGATCCAGATCCCCAATAATCTGCGGATCGATACCACAATCACCATTCCCGAAGGAGCTGTTATTACACTGACAGGCGACGGTACTACGCTGAAAGCCCGGAATTTGGACGGAACGATGTTCCAGGTGGACGGCAGCTTGACGCTGGAGGGTTCCCTGAACATCCGGTGCGATAAAGCAAACAGCGTCTTTACCGTTAATGGTGAATTGACGATGAACGGCGGTGTGGTGAGCGGCTTTACCGCGGCCAAAGGAAGTACGGGTGCGGTGGATGTATATGGCACCTTTACTATGAATGATGGTTCCATTACCGGCAGCAATTTCACTGGATATCAGTGTGCAGCGGTACGCGTGGAAGACGGCGGCCAGTTCCTGATGAATGGCGGTTCTATTTCGGATAACGTGACCAGCGGTCAGTACAGCGCCGGCGGCGTGTTGGTATTGGAAGGCGGCACGTTCACGATGGAAAACGGTGAAATTTCCCGCAACAAAGGCCATCGTGGCGCGGGTGTCCTGCTGTATGGCGGTGTGGTAAACGATGGGGAAAACATAGCCCGGTTTACTATGAATGGCGGTTCCATTTCCGGCAATGAGACGACCGGATATTTGACATTGAATGACGGCACGTCCCTGAATCCCGGCGGTGGTGGCGTTTATGTGCTCAATGATGCCGAATTTACGCTCAATGACGGCAGTATTGCCAACAATATCAATAAGCAAGGTATGGGCGGCGGTGTGGCTACCGAAGCCTACTATCCCGAAAAGCGCGGTGGCGTGTTCGTGATGAACGGCGGTACCATCACCGGCAACTTAGCGCAATGTGGCGGCGGTATATACAGTTACTCCAATGACGTTTACTTGCTGGCAGGTACGATTGCCCAGAATGAAGCCACCAGTTTGGGCGGCGGCGCGTATGTAAGTATTCAGGGGCGCAGTATCCATCTGGGCGATGGTACAGTCATTATGGGTAACGACGCTACCGTTATGGGTGGCGGTGTGTGGTCTTGTCCCACCGGTACCGTGGTATTGGCCGAAGACCAAGCAGCCGTGTTCGATAACACCGCTCAAGGGGCGGGCGACGATGTGGCGGCTCTGTATAAGACGACCGGTATTGAAACCACTGTAAATACGTATGTGTTAGGCGGCGGTGTAGCTACTTGGTACCAGGACGGTGCTACGTTTACCAACGTGCTAAATAATTCCGAGTTGGGCAGCGTGGATGAGAATGCTCCTCGTTATATGGAAGGCGATGCCAGTGTGCAGGCCCCCCAGAGCAGCACCAATTCCTTTACGGGCAAAGCCGTACTGACGGATGACGCAAAAGCAGCCGCGATCGCATCGGCGAAATTGCTGATTACAGCCAACACGGCGGCCCGTGGCGGCGGTATCGGCAGCAACGGTTCGGTATTGCAGGAATCCGGTGATCTGGAAGTTGCGTCTCTGGAAGTTGATAAGGTGTGGGCAGAGAATTCTATCCCGCTGGACAGCGTTACCGTTTATCTGGTGATGAGCCGCGGCGAAGAATTGTCCCTGGTTGCC
Organism: uncultured Oscillospiraceae bacterium; assembly: GCA_905200265.1. GTDB lineage: Bacteria > Bacillota > Clostridia > Oscillospirales > Acutalibacteraceae > Heritagella. Next base: position 515 of record CAJKJS010000175.1, on the reverse strand, counting down.
CAGACCGAACTGAGCGAAGAGAACGACTGGCATGACACGTTCCTGTATATCCCGCAGGAAGGCGTTACCTATACGGTCATCGAAGAAGATTTGTCCGGGTGGACGGCCGAAGTGGTCGCTACCGATACGGGCTTCACCGTTATCAATACGCCGTATAGCGGAGTCGATCCCGATGATCCCCCCGATGTCAACGATCCGGATGATCCCGGTGAAGAGGATATTGGAGATGTCGATACCCCCACGACGGGCGGTACCGATGATACCAATCAAAACGGAGAAGACGTGAAAGACGACGATACGCCTATGGCTGGCGTACCAGGTACCGGTGATACCACGTTAGTTTGGCCGGTGCTGAGCCTGCTGTGCGTAGCTGGTCTGATAGGGACAGCTTTCTTTGGCCGGAAAAGGCGGGAAGAATGATAAAGCGTAATGCACCACGTGCCCGCAATCAATAAAATGGGCCCGCGCTCCCGATGAAAAGTCGGGGGCGCGGGCCTTTTTGTGCCAAAGGAAAA
>CAJKJS010000174.1 GCA_905200265.1 uncultured Oscillospiraceae bacterium | reverse complement strand
CTGATCGAAAATATTGCCGATTTGGTCAAAGATAAACGGCTGGAAGGCATTTCGAATATTGAAGACCACTCCGACCGGGAAGGCATGCATATTGTCATTGATATCAAACGGGATGCGTCCCCGCAGATTGTACTGAATCATCTGTACAACGAAACGCAGATGCAGACAACCTTTGGTGTCAATATGCTGGCGATTGTGCGCAATGAACCTAAAACGCTCAATCTGCTGCAAATGCTACAGGAATATATCAATTTCCAGAAAGAAGTCGTCGAGCGGCGTACCCGTTTTGACCTGAAAAAAGCGCAAGACCGCGCCCATATTCTGGAAGGTCTGAAAAAAGCTATCGATATTGTCGATGAAATCATTGCCACGATTCGCGCTTGTAAAGGTGGCAAATCGGAAGCGAAAAAGGCAATTATGGAAGCGTTCGATTTTGACGACGTACAGGCAACAGCGATTGTGTCGTTCCAGTTGGGACAACTGGCTGGGCTGGAAATCAAGAAAATCATGGACGAACTCGATCAGCTCCACGAAAAGATTCGCGACTATTTGGATATTCTGTCCAGTGAAAGCCGCATTTTGGCTATTATCAAAGACGAAGCCAGAGCTATGAAAAATAAATACGCCGATGAACGCCGTACAGAAATTGCGGCCATCAGCGGCGAAGTGGATATTGAAGACCTGATTCCCAATGACGAATGCGTTATGACCCTGACCCAGGCTGGTTATGTCAAACGCCAAAAGGCAGATACCTATCATATCCAGAAGCGCGGCGGTCGTGGCGTCAGTGGTATGTCCCGCCGGGAAGAAGATCTGGCGGCGGAAATGTTTGTCAGCCGCAACCATGATCAGGTCATGTTCTTTACGAATTTTGGCCGTGTATACCGGCTCAAGTGTTATGAAGTGCCGGAAGGAACACGTACGGCCAAAGGGATGAACATTGCCAACTTGCTGCCGCTGAATCCGGATGAAAAAGTAACGTCTATGATTCGCGTCCCGCAGGTGGAAGAAGATAGCTACCTGGTGTTGGTTACCCGCAAAGGCGTCATTAAGCGGACCGAATTGACGGCATACCGTCATGTACGGAAAAATGGCCTGATTGCCATCGATTTGGACGAAGGCGATGCACTGAGCTGGGTGCGGATTACCAACGGGCAGAGTGAACTGCTGGTAGCTACCCGCAACGGTATGGCCATTCGCTTTAAAGAAACCGATGTTCGTGCCATGGGCCGGACAGCCAGGGGGGTAAAAGCGATTACCATGAGCGACGATGATTGCGTGATTGGTATGTCCATTCTGCGGGAAGGCGGGCTAGTGCTGACAGTTTCCGAAACCGGGTACGGGCGTCTGTCTCCCATAGAAGATTACCGGCTGCAAAATCGTGGCGGCAAAGGGCTTACAAACTACCATACCGATAAGTATGGCAAGGTGGCAGCGATTAAAGTGGTCGACCTCACCGATGATATTATCCTGATTTCGGCAGATGGGGTGATTATTCGGATTGAAGCGGCTTCCATTCGTGTATGTGCCCGTCCCAGTAAGGGTGTGCGGGTCATGCGCATCCAAGGGGATGAAAACCGGGTGGTAACCCTATCCCGTGCCCCCCATGAAACAGAAGAAGATTCCGAAGAAGAAAGCGAAGAAGGTACCGAAACGCCTTCGCAGCAAGAAACGGAACCGACAGAAGAATAAAAGCCGGCCTGCCACCGGTGCATTACGGGGGCTATAGAGCATGATTCTGTAGCCCCTTTCTTTCTAAAAAAGAGGGAAAAAATGAAAAGAAAAAATTTTTCGCAGGAAACATGCAATAAAACGTCCACCCCGTGCATTGATAAAGTGAACAGGGGGGAAAACGAAGTGAACAGATGTATGGCCTTAGAGGCACCTATCCCGGGAAACGGTGCGGTACAGTGGGATGCATGCATAGCCAGTATTGCAGAAGGAGACAAAGATGCGCTGGCAGCCCTGTACGAAGAAACCCATACGGCTGTTTATGGTTTTGCTCTGTCGATTGTAAAGAACGCACAGGACGCGGAGGATATTCTGCAGGACGTATTTGTCAACGTTTTTCTAGCGGCCGGTTCTTATCGGGCGCACGGAAAAGTGATGGCCTGGCTACTAACCATTACCAAAAACCTGGCCTTCATGAAGCTGCGGAAACAAAAGAAGGAGACACTGATGTCGCCGGAAGACTGGCACACACAGTTTGCCGAACAGATCGATACCCGTTCATCCGTCACTCGCGAAGACAGCTTGCTTTTACGCACGTTGCTCGGAAACCTGTCGGATGAAGAAAGGCAAATCGTGACGCTGCATGCACTGGCGGGTTGTAAACACCGTGAAATCGCGGTGATTTTGGGGATTCCGCTTCCTACGGTACTGTCGAAGTACCGGCGAGCTTTACGAAAACTCGAAAAACAACTGGAGGAGGGTGACGACCGATGAAAAACGGGAATTGGGACGATAAGATCCGTACGGCGTATGATCATGCGACCCCGGATGTTCTGGACCGCATCCTCTCCGCCTGTGAAAAACAGAAAGGAAATGTGATCCCAATGACGGCAGGAAAGCATAATAAAAAGAGAACCGTTTCGATCGTATCGGCAGCCGCAGCCGTGTGCATTCTGTTTAGTGCCGCGATGATTTGGCAGCCTTGGAATGTAGGTACTGTACAGCCTGGTGTAACCCAGACGGGCGAAGTAGATTCCATTATCACGCTGGATGTCAATCCCAGTATTTCCATCGATATTGACCAAAACGAAACCGTTATGGCAGTGCAGGCACTCAATGATGATGCTGAAAAAGTAATCGGTGATATGGATCTTCAGGGGACTGACCTGGATGTTACGGTAAATGCTCTGATTGGTTCCATGCTGAAGAATGGGTATCTGGATGAAGCCAAAAACTCTATCCTGGTTACCGTGGAAAATGACGATCAGGCCCGTGGCGATGAGCTGAAAGAACAAATTACCAATGATATTAAAAAAGTATTTTCCGAAGATGGTCTGGAAGCCGCAGTGCTGTCGCAGACATTAACGGAAGACGAGCAAATTGATGCCCTGGCTCAGCAGTATGGTATTTCCAAAGGCAAAGCTGCTCTGATTCAGGAACTCATTGGCAATGATACGACGTTGACGTTTGAATCCCTGGCTCCGCTGAGCGTGCAGGAAATTGCTCTGCTGTATGCTTCGCGCCAGAGCGATGATTCTTCCGTGACCCAGAGTGGCTCTGTCAATGAAAGCTCTTATATCGGTGTGGAAGCGGCCAAAAAAGCAGCGTTTACGCATGCCGGTGTCAGCGAATCCGATGTAACAAAGCTGGAAGTCGAATATGACAACGACGATGGCGTGATGGTATACGAAGTGGATTTCCATGTGGGCACGACGGAATATGATTACGAAATTGATGCAAAAACCGGTGATGTACTGAAGGTAGAAAAAGATGTGGATGATGATGCCCCCAATACGGGTTCCGGTAACACATCTTCGGGTGGTTCTTCTTCCGGCAGTTCTTCCTCGAACACCACTTCTTATATCAGCGGCGACACCGCTTTGCAGAAGGCTCTGGCCCATGCAGGCGTCAGTGCTTCGCAGGCAGTGGATGTGGATGTAGAATTTGATGACGGCCATTATGATGTGGATTTCCGTGTAGGTTCCACGGAATATGATTATGAGATCAATGCCAAAACCGGCGCGGTGATCCGTTACGAAAAAGATGTTGACGATGATCATTATTCGTCCAGTTCTTCTTCTTCGAGCAGCAGTTCTTCGACCAGCTCGTATATCAGCAAGGATGAAGCCAAGCAGAAGGCGTTCTCCCATGCAGGTGTCAGTGCTTCTCAGGCTTCCGGTGTTAAGGTAGATTGGGACGATGGCCATTATGACGTGGAATTCCGTGTAGGTGCCACCGAATATGACTATGAGATCAATGCCAAAACCGGCGCTGTCATCAAATACGAAAAGGATACCGAAGATGATGACGATGATCATCATTCGACAAGTACGAGCACCAGTTCCTATATTGGCCGGGATGCCGCAATGCAAAAAGCGTTAAGTCATGCAGGCCTGTCGGAAAGCGATGTGTATGAACTGGAAGTAGAACTCGATGAAGAAGACGATTGTTGGCATCGTCAAAAAATCCAAATTTCATCGATCAATACTCCTTCTGTACT
>CAJKJS010000173.1 GCA_905200265.1 uncultured Oscillospiraceae bacterium | reverse complement strand
GAAGCCGCGTTGCGGGAAGAAGGCAAAAAACTGCTGGAAGCCGCCGGGGATGATATACTGTTTCCTCTTTGCATTGAAGGAACAAAACTTACGTCCGAACAGCTCAGCGAAACCATAGAAGAAACAGCGGTGTATGGGGAAAGTGCACTGAGCTTTGTCATAGGCAGTTCCTACGGCCTTCACGAGGACGTAAAGCGGAAAGGAAAAAAGAGAATTTCCATGTCAGCTATGACGTTTCCGCACCAATTAGCGAGGGTCATGCTGTGTGAACAAATTTACCGTGCTTTTCAGATTGCAGCCCATACACGGTATCATAAATAAATGGAATAGCGAAAGAATATGTATGAAAGGGATGAGCGAATACGCTCATCCCTTTCCGTGCATTAGCAGCCGCAGTTGTTGCAGCCGCCGCATTCACAGCCGTTGTTGGCGGAACCGCCAAAGCCACAGCCGCAGCAGCACATGATCAGAATGAGGATGATGATCCAGGAGCACCCGTTGTTGTTGCACATAGTTGATTTCCCCCTTTCGGATTTACACTACAAACTATGGGAATCAGGCAAAATGTGTGACAACAAAAAATGAATGACTTTCATTGACTTTTTGGGGACGGCAAGATATACTGAAAGTCAAAGAAAGTCGAAGGGGGAGTTCCGTGCAGGTAACCGAAAATATCGTGCAGTATATCGAAGAGCATTTAAAAGGGCCGGATGCCTGCGTGCAGTTTCGCCGGAATGAACTGGCGGCGCTGCTCGGCTGTGCTCCCAGTCAGATCACGTATGTCATTGCTTCCCACTACACGGCGGGGCGGGGCTATCTGGTGGAAAGCCGCCGGGGCGGTGGTGGGTTTGTGCGCATTACCCGCACAAAAGTGCCGCTTGAAACGTTTGAAGAGGCAGAAGAAAAAGCTCTTTCATATGGAGCGGCGCAACTTCTGGTTCAAGAATACCAGCGGCGGCACATTTTGGCACCGCAAACGGCCGCTGTGATTTTGGCTGCCGTTTCTGACCAGGCTTTAAGTCAAGTGCCGGGGGATTTGCGTGCTCAGGTTCGGGTTCGGATTTTGCGCTGTATGCTGGTAGCTTCACTTGGCCAGCAGAAGTAAAAAGGAGGAAGTTTGTATGGTGTGTCAACACTGCCACGCGCGCGTGGCAACCATTCATATACAAAAAATAGGGCGGCAGGGAGAAATCCGTGATCAGTGGTTGTGTGCGGATTGTGCCGTACAGTTAGGCGTTCTCCGCTCGGAAAGAGAGTGGGTGTTTGGAGAAAACAGCCCTTATCGTACCTACCGGCAAAAAGAATCGGTATGCCCAGTGTGCGGTATGACTTTTTCCCGTTTGCTGTCACAAGGCGCTCCCGGATGTAGTCAGTGTTTTACGGTGTTTCGGGAACAGCTACGGCCCGTGATCCAGCAATTACATGGCGCGGTACGCCATGTAGGGAAGAAACCAGGTCGTACGTACGCGTTGCGTATTACCTCAAAACAAAACCATGCTTTGGCCCTTCATATAAATGAAAACCGGGATCTGTTGCGGAAAGTCAAGCAGGAACAGCTGCGGAAAGCCGTAGCCAATCAGGAATTTGAAAAAGCGGCCCAACTGCGGGATGAAATACGAGAGATGGAAGAAGGGACAAAAGAGTGAAGTACACGTATGACGATTGGATGAAGAAAAACGGAAACGACCGGTCGGCCGTACTGTACAGTGAAACCGTGCTGTATCGTAATTTGACCGACATCCCTTTTGTGTTCAGCTGCGAAGAAAAACAAAAGGAGGCTATTTCCCTAAAAATCAAAGAAGCTTTGCTCGATGCAGGATTAGCGCATACGCTTTATTTGGTTCCGCTGGAAAATATGACGCCCAGTGGCCGTGCCTGTTTAACGGAGCGTGGCTATATTCAGCGAAATATCGTCGAAAATCCACGGGGTTGTGGCTTGTTCCTTTCGGAAGATGGGAGCATGGCCCTTACCGTCAATGAGGAAGATCACTTGCGCATTTGCGTAACTTTGCCTGGACGCAGTTTAGAAGAAACATACCGGCAGGCAGAACAATTGGAAACCCATCTGTCTTCGGTGCTCTCTTTTGCTTTTGATTCCGAATTCGGGTATCTTTCACCTCAGTTACAGCGCCTTGGTACCGGGCTGCAAACCAGTGTATACGTTCATGTACCGGCACTTTGTGAAAGTGGAAATGCAGCGCGGGTATGGAGTAGTTTAAAGCGCATTGGCTTTACCGTGGAACCGGTTTATAGCGATGGAGAACACGCGTTTGGAGATCTGTACCGGATTACAAACGCCATGACATTGGGCATTCAGGAAAAAGAGCAGGTCGATAATTTAAATAACGTTATACAGCAGGTCATCCGCCATGAACTAGCCCTGCGGGAAGAATGGCAGCAGGATGAAGCGTACGGAGATCGGGTGTATCGGGCTATGGGTACGCTGCTGTATGCCCGTCGGGTATCCTATGCCGAAGCGATGGAACTTTTATCCCTGATTCGGTTTGGTATGGAACAGGGATTTTGGAAACAAATGGCGTGGTGGCAGTGGGATATGTTAATCCGCCAGATTCAGCCGGCATCCTTGGCTTTACCGGAAAGGAGTGCGGCGGGCGCCTACGATGAGCAGCGTGCTATCTTGATTCGTCAATTCCTAAGCAGAGAGGATGATGAGATTGGTCTATGACTTTAAAGGGTTTACAGAAAAAGCCAGCCGTGCTTTGAATGCAGCCATTACCCAAGCGGAACAGCTGGGGAGCGATTGTGTAGGCAGCGAGCACATTTTATTAGGCTTATTGCGGGATGAAGACAACATGGCAGCTGTTATTTTGCAGCAAGCAGGCATTACCTTTGCCAGAGCAGAGGAAACCGTGCAGCAAAATGCAGATTTGCCCCAAACAGTCGTCCCGCTTTCACCGGCCGATTTTACCCCCCGCAGTAAACGTATTTTGCAGTTTTCGGCAGCGCAGGCCATGCGGTTTGGCAGCCACTATGTAGGGACTGAGCACATCCTGCTGGCGCTGCTGGGAGAGCGGGACAGCAATGCAATTCATTTTTTGGAAACGATGGGCGTCCATCCGGCTCAGCTGGCGGAAGAAATCGCCCATGCGTTGGTGCGTGCTTCTCTGCTTCAAAATGGCGGCAAAGGAAAAGAGGCTCGGGATGGTTTGCGGGAAGACCCCCGGGATTCTTCCCGGGATAAAGGGGAGAAAAAAAGTGCCCTACAGCGTTTTGGGCAGGATTTGACGCAAAAAGCAAAGGAAGGGGCGATCGACCCTGTCATTGGCCGGGAAAAGGAGATTGAAAGGGTGATTCAAATCCTTTCGCGCCGCACGAAAAATAATCCGGTACTCATTGGTGAACCCGGCGTTGGAAAAACGGCCATTGCCGAGGCGCTGGCGCTGAAAATCGCGGAGCAGGCTGTACCCGATCTGCTAAAAAACAAACGGATCATTTCGGTGGATCTTTCTTCCATGTTGGCCGGAACCAAATACCGTGGCGATTTTGAAGAACGCATGAAACGGCTAACGGAAGAAGTAAAACAAGAAAAAGACGTATTGCTGTTTATTGATGAAATCCACATGATTGTGGGAGCGGGTTCTTCGGAAGGCTCCAGTGATGCAGCCAATATGCTCAAACCCCACCTGGTACAGGGCGACTTTCAGGTGATTGGGGCCACGACACTTTCGGAATACCGGCGCCACATCGAAAAAGATGCGGCCTTAGAACGCCGGTTTCAAACCGTGCTGGTGGAAGAACCGACCGAAGAGCAGACTCTTTCGATTCTACTTGGCATTCGTGACCGGTATGAAAAGCATCACCATGTGACAATTACCGAGGAAGCGGTAAAGGAGGCCATTCGATTATCGCGCCGGTATATTCCTGACCGCTTTTTGCCGGATAAAGCGATTGATGTAATTGACGAGGCAGCGTCCCGCGTTCGTCTGCGCGAGCGCACGGTCCCTCTGGCGCTCAAAGAATTAGAAAGTACGGTATCATCGTTGGAAGAAGCAAAATCGAACGCCGTGCAGGTCCAGGATTTTGAACAGGCAGCCGCTTTACGGGATGAACAGCGCAAAACGCACCAACGCCTACTGGAAGAGCAGGAGCAGTGGAACCACCGGAATCAGGAAGAACGAAAGGTGGAAGCTGCTGATGTAGCCGAGGTCGTAGCCCAATGGACAGGAATTCCTCTTTCTCAAATCAGTGAAGAAGAAAGCCGGAAATTACTGCATTTGGAGCAGACATTGCATGAACGTATGGTG
>CAJKJS010000172.1 GCA_905200265.1 uncultured Oscillospiraceae bacterium | reverse complement strand
AAATATCCGTTTCCGTTTGTGTTGTCGGTGACATATACCCTGCACCCCAGTGATGTAACGGTGCAGTGGAAGGTGGAGAACCCGGGTCAAGAAGACATGCCGTTTACCATCGGCGGGCATCCGGCCTTTACTTTGCCCAAAGGGGCCAAGGATCACGCAGATTGCGCCTTGTGGTTCCCGGAAAAAACGGAACTTGTTTACCATCTGCTGGACCCCGGCAGCGGTACAGTCCTAGCGGACAAAAGCTACCCGCTGCCCCTGGAAAACGGAGTGTGGCAGTTACACAACACCGTGTTTGACCACGACGCGTTGGTATTTGACGGCGGGCAGATTGAAGAAGTGTGGCTGCTGGGTCCGGGACGCGAAAAATGGGTGGGTATGATGTGCCCAGGCTTCCCGAATTTTGGTGTGTGGGCAAAACCTGGCGCCGGGTTTGTGTGCCTGGAGCCGTGGCAGGGCCGGTGCGAAAACTGCGGATATGAGGGCGATTTTGCAGCGCGGCCCGGGGTGGTTACGCTCTCCCCCGGCGGTACATTTACAAAAGAATACCACATTTTGGCCCCGTAAGAAAGAGAAAGGCCCCGGGAAAAATCCCGGGGCCTTTTCTTATGCATTCGTTTTGGGTTTTGGCGGCATACCGGCCGCCAGTACGGCACGCATACGGTCCATATCCACGGGCTTGGCGATGTGGCCATTCATGCCCGCCTGCCGGGCGGCCAGAATATCGTCTTCAAAGGCGTTGGCCGTCATGGCAAAGATGGGAATGGTCGCAGCGTCCTTCCGAGAAAGCGCGCGAATGGCTTTGGTAGCGCCATAGCCGTCGAGCACGGGCATTTGAATATCCATTAAAATGGCATCAAAGGTACCAGGCGGTGCGTTTTGGAACGCTTCGACTGCTTCTTGCCCGTTTTCCACCGGGAATACGGTAGCGCCTTCCATTTGGAGCAGTTCCTGGGCAATTTCGCGGTTGAGCATATTGTCTTCGGCTAAGAGGAAGTGGAGCCCCTCAAGAGTAAACGGAGCATCGCTGTCCGACGAAGACGAGGTGGAGTCAGGGGACTGTTCCGCTGCCGGGCAGGGGAGCAGGATGGTAAAGATAGAACCTTCCCCTTGGGTGCTGCTGACTTCGATATGCCCGCCCATCATCTGCACCATGTGCCGGGTAATGGCCATACCAAGCCCCACGCCGCTGACTTTACCGGTCATGGAGGTGTCTTCCCGTTCAAAGGGCAAAAAGAGCCGGTCTAAGAATTCCGGCGCCATGCCGATGCCGGTATCGGAAACCGTAAAACGATAAAGCAGCATGCCGTCGTCTCTGGTAGGAAGTTCCTCCACTTGCAGGGTGATAGACCCTCCGGCGGGGGTGTATTTGACGGCGTTTGACAATAAATTATTGAGAATTTGGTCCAAACGGCTCCCGTCCAGGAGCACCCACTCATGGGTAAGAGTCGGTTCTACGAGGGTGAACTGCTGGTGCTGCGCTTCCGTTTGCAACCGGAACAGGGCGGCTGTTTCCTCCACATGGCGGCGCAGATCCATGGGGGCGGGTCTCAGTTCCATTTTACCCTGTTCAATTTTGGCGGTATCCAGCACTTCGTTAATCAGGTGCAAAAGCTGTTGGGACGCGGCGGTAATTTTTGTTAAGCAATCATCTACCCGTTCGGGGTCGTGGTGGTATTGCTTCGCCATGGTGGCGAAGCCGATGACGGCATTCATGGGGGTGCGCATATCGTGGCTCATCCGCGACAGAAAATCGCTTTTCGCCTGGTTAGCCTGGCGGGCACTGCTGAGCGATTCCCGCAGAATGCGGTTTTTCTCCAGCTCGGCACACTTGGTTTCGTGGATTTGCCGGAACGCCAGAATCACCGGTTCCTGCCCCGAAGAATCCGGTGCCGTCAGGGCTTCGGCGCTGACCCACCGGGGACCGCCTTCACCCCGGCGTTCATATTCCATATACAGCCGTCCGGAACGATGGCGCAGATCTTGCAACCGGGGAAGAGCAAAGGTTTCGCGGAACTGGGCCCTGTCTTCCTCCCGGTACAAGGTGGGTTCCAATACCGCCAGAAAATCTTCGTACGTTTTAATAGGCGCCCATTCCTTTTCCGGCAATATGGATAGCTTTAACACATCACACCGGTTGCGGGCGGCATCTACCTGTACCATACAGTAGTAGGTTTGCCCTACAGCCTCTAAACACTGCTGCACCTGCCGGTTTTGCCGCATTACGCGGTAATTGCGCAAACTCAGGTACAGGATAATCAGCAAAAACACACCCAGGAACGATAACTGCACATAAAAGAGCACCGTGGCGTCGTAGGTGATGACCGACCGAGGAATGGTGACAAGGAATGTCCAATTGCCATCGGTGCGGATATAGTACATCTGGTACCGGTCCTGTTCCCCATCCCACCGGTACATGCCCCGTTCACCCGATAAATTTGATAAAAGGGCCTGATAATCGTCCGATGTGAAGTCATCCAGCTCGCAGGTGGCGTGCTCTTGCCCAATTTGCTGGTGCAGCACCACGTTCCCTTCCTGATCGACGACGGTAGCGGTACCGGGGAACACATCGCTGCCTTCCTGCCATTCAACCTGGATGTCGCCTACTCGGATATCCAGGGCCAGTACGCTTTCGCCGTCGGATAACAGTTTTGACAAACTGATCATGGTAGTGCCGGTACGGGCGTCTTCATATACCTGGGACCGGGCCAGAGTCCCGCCGGCCTGCAAGGCTTGCTGGTACCAGGAGCGGGAGGTCATGTCATAACTTTCGTCGGGGTTCCATCCACTGCTGAAAACGCCCTCTCCGCGGACGATTCCATATAGGCCGCTTTCGTCGTATTGCATGGTTTCGTTGTATTCCTGGGAAAAAGCGGTAATCCAGTTTTCGATTTCATTAGCCGTACTGCCGTTTTCGACCATGGCGTTGACCATATAGGCCGCGTCCTCCAAAATCTGGTCATATTGTTCCAAAAGGGCATCCACCTGAGTGCTCAAATAATCGGCGGTCATGGAGCCAAGCCGGTTGGCGGAACGGTAGGCCGTAGCGCCGGAGGTGTACACCCCCAAAAAAGCGATCAGGCTCATAACCAGAAATAAAATCAGGCTCTGCACAAAAAAACGACGGCTATAATTGCGGGAACCTTTCATGATAACGGTTCCCCCCTTCCCAAAAGACTACCCGGCCCGGTTGCCGGCAGAAAATAAAACCTTTTTTTCTATTATACCTGCCGGGGCTGCATCTGGCAAGAAAAACGGCGCCATGCCTCAAAAGCAGGGGGACAGGGCGTAAACAGGCATTGGACGAAAGAAAAGGATTGCTTTACAATAAAAACAGAATGGCACAAAGGGAGGGAGCCGGTATGGAAAAAATTCGGTTGGGACAAAGTGACCTCATGGTGTCGCGCCTGTGCTTAGGATGCATGGGATTGGGGGATGCTGGAAAAGGCCCCCACCGCTGGACCGTAGGTCTAGACGAAAGCCGCCAGATTTTGCACCGGGCGCTGGAAAAGGGGATCAATTTCTTTGATACCGCCGCGGCATACCAGGGTGGCACCAGCGAACAGTATGTAGGAAAAATCCTTCGGCAGCTGATCCCCCGGCAGGACGTGGTAGTGGCCACCAAGTTTTTGCCCCGCAGTAAAGAAGAAATTGAGGCGGGTGTGAGCGGACAGGAACATATCGCCCAAAGCCTTGACCGTAGTTTGCAGCATTTGGGCATGGACTATGTGGATTTGCTGATTTTGCACATGTGGGATTACCACACGCCGCTATCCGACATCATGGAAGGGCTGCACCGTCAGGTGCAGGCCGGTAAAGTGCGGGCCGTGGGGATTTCGAACTGCTTTGCGTGGCAGCTGATGAAAGCGAACGCCTTAGCTAAGAAAGAGGGTTTTACCCCGTTTGTCAGCATACAGGGCCACTATAACCTGTTGTTCCGGGAAGAAGAACGAGAAATGGTGCCCCTGTGCCGGGAGGAACATATTGCCCTGACGCCGTACAGTGCCCTGGCCGGGGGACGGTTGGCCCGGCCGGTGGGACAAAGCACGGAAAGGCTGCGGCTGGATGCGTACGCCCGGGAAAAATACAGCCCCTGCGCCGCACAGGATGCCGAAATCATCCGCCGGGTGGAGAAAATCGCCAACGAAAAGAGTGTGAGTATGACCCAAGTGGCGCTCAGGTGGCTGCTCAGTAAAACCGACAGCCCCGTGGTGGGAGCCACCCGGCCCGAACAGGTGGACGGTATGGTAGCGGCGCTTTCTGTGCACCTGACAGAAGAAGATAGCCGCTTTTTGGAAGAAGCCTATACCC
>CAJKJS010000171.1 GCA_905200265.1 uncultured Oscillospiraceae bacterium | reverse complement strand
TGACCGGGAGGATTTTCCCAACCGGAAACAAACATAATCTTCTCAATTCTGAGGGCAAAGGAGAAACCTGCGCCGCCAAGAAACAGGGAAACCATACCGAAAGAAGGATTACCGGGCCATTGTTGGAACCCGGCTTTTGGCGGTTCTCTGCCCAGGCGGTAGAGGGCCGCTTTTTTTGTGTATGAAGGAACTGATTGAACGCCTGATAAAGGAACGCACTCTGTCGCGTCAGGAATGGCACACCTTATTAATAGGACTGCCGGATTTACCTAAGGAGGAGGAAGAAACCCTGTTTGCTGCCGCGTTGCGGGAGAGGGAGCGGATTTACGGAAAAGATGTATACATCCGTGGGCTGATCGAATTTTCCAGCTATTGCCGGTGTGACTGCTATTATTGCGGGTTGCGCAGCGGGAACGGAAAAGCCCAGCGGTACCGGCTGACAAAAGAAGAAATCCTTGCTTGCTGTAAGGAGGGGTATGCACTGGGCTTTCGCACCTTTGTGCTGCAAAGCGGGGAAGATCGGTTCTTTACCGCTTCGCGCCTGGCGGACATTGTGGAAGCCATTCGTTCGAACTACCCCGACTGTGCGGTGACGCTGTCGGTGGGGGAGAGAAAGCGGGAAGACTATGCCCTGTGGAAAAAGGCCGGGGCCGATCGGTATTTGCTCCGCCACGAAACGGCCTGTCCCGGGCATTACGGGCAGCTGCACCCTCCTGCTCAGACCTTACAAACGCGTCAGCGCTGTTTGTGGGATCTGAAAGAATTGGGGTATCAGGTGGGCAGCGGCTTTATGGTGGGGTCGCCCTACCAAACGGCCGACACACTGCTTGAGGATATGCTCTTTTTGCAGCAGCTGTCCCCTCATATGGTGGGCATTGGCCCGTTTATCCCGCACCACGATACACCGTTTGCCCGTTTCCCGGCAGGGGATGTATCCATGACCCTGCGGCTGCTGGCTATTTTGCGGCTGATGCTGCCCGGGGTACTGCTGCCGGCCACCACGGCGCTGGCGACCCTCGATCCCATGGGACGAGAAAAGGCCATGCGGGCCGGGGCCAATGTGGTGATGCCAAACCTCTCGCCCCAATCGGTGCGGAAGAAATACGATCTGTATGACCACAAAGTGTCGTCCGGCAGCGAAGCCGCTGAAGCGGTGGAGGAATTGCGCACCCGGATGGCAGCGACCGGTTTTACCGTGGTAGGGGGTAGAGGCGACAGCCGCGTGCCGGTATAAAAAACAAAATAAAACCAAAGCAAACATGTGAAAGGAAGCGAAAGAATCATGGCTTATAATCCCAAATCTCTGCATGCCGAAGAATTCATCAGCGACGAAGAAATTCGCGAAACCCTGCGGTATGCGGAAGAAAACAAAAATAACGTGGAACTGATCGACGCTATTTTGGAAAAGGCCCGTCCCCGTGTGACGGAAAAGGGCACCACCTGTGCCGGGCTCACTCACCGGGAAGCGTCGGTGCTGCTCAGCTGCGAAATTCCCGAAAAAATCGAGGAAATGTACGCCCTGGCCGAAGAAATCAAAAAGGCCTTTTACGGCAACCGCATTGTGATTTTCGCGCCGCTGTACCTGTCGAACTACTGCGTCAACGGCTGTGTGTACTGTCCCTATCACAAGAAAAACAGTCACATTGCCCGTAAAAAGCTCACCCAGGAGGAAGTCGCCAAAGAAGTCATCGCCCTGCAGGATATGGGCCATAAGCGACTGGCAATTGAAGCGGGCGAAGACCCGGTGATGAACCCCATTGAATATATCCTGGAATGTATCAAAACCATCTATTCCATCAAACACAAAAACGGCGCGATCCGCCGGGTAAATGTGAACATTGCCGCCACCACGGTGGAGAATTACCGCCGTTTGAAAGAAGCCGGTATTGGTACCTATATTCTGTTCCAGGAAACGTATCACAAGGAAAGCTATCTGAAACTGCACCCCACGGGCCCGAAGCACGATTATGATTATCACACCGAAGCTATGGACCGGGCCATGCAGGGCGGCATCGACGATGTGGGCCTGGGCGTTCTGTTCGGACTGGAACTGTATAAATACGAGTTTGCCGGGCTGCTCATGCACGCCGAACACCTGGAAGCGGTCTATGGGGTGGGCCCCCACACCATCAGTGTGCCCCGCATTAAGCATGCCGACGACATCGACCCCAGCGCCTTTGATAACGGTATCAGCGATGAAATCTTTGCGAAGATCTGTGCGCTCATCCGCATTGCGGTACCGTACACGGGCATGATTATTTCCACCCGCGAAAGCCAGCAGGTGCGCGAAAAGGTTATCCGCCTGGGGGTGTCCCAGGTAAGCGGTGCGTCCCGCACGTCGGTGGGCGGCTATACCGAGGAAGAACGTCCCACTGATACGGAACAGTTCGATGTCTCCGACCAGCGCACGCTGGATGAAGTGGTGCGCTGGCTCATGGAATTGGGGTATATCCCGTCGTTCTGCACCGCCTGTTATCGGGAAGGCCGTACCGGCGACCGGTTTATGTCCCTGTGCAAAACGGGCCAAATTCAAAACTGCTGCCATCCCAATGCGCTCATGACGCTGCAAGAATTTTTACAGGACTATGCGTCCGACGAAACCCGGAAGCTGGGCGAAGCGTGTATCCGGGAAGAACTCGCGAAAATCCCGAAAGAGAAAGTGCGCGAAATCTGCCGCGACAATCTGGAAAAGATCCGGCAGGGCCAGCGGGACTTCCGATTCTAACCATTAGGGAGGGTGCTTATGAGCATGAACAGTACGCCCCTGGGCGAGCGGGTGCACATCGCGTTTTTCGGCAAGCGAAATTCCGGTAAATCCAGCCTGGTTAACGCCATTACCGGGCAAGCGCTATCGGTGGTATCGGATGTGGAAGGGACTACGACTGATCCGGTACAGAAAACCATGGAACTATTGCCCCTGGGGCCGGTGGTGATCATCGATACCCCTGGTTTTGACGACGAAGGGGCCTTGGGGCAGCTGCGGGTGGAAAAAACCCGCCAGGTGCTGCGCCGTACGGATATAGCGGTGCTGGTCGTCGGCGGCCCCCAGGAAGAACTGGGTCCGTGGGAAAAAGAGCTGATCGCACTGTTCGAACAAGGGCATATCCCGTACCTGACGGTGTACAATAAAAGCGACCTGCTGCCCGGCGACGCACCCCAGGATGGCCGCTGCCGGGTGAGTGCCCGCACCGGCGCCGGCATTTGGGAACTGAAAGAAACCTTGTCGCGCATGGTACCAAAAGGAAAAGAGCAAAAAGCGCTGCTCGACGGCATGATGCAGGAAGGCGACGTGGTGGTGCTGGTCACGCCCATCGATTCGGCGGCCCCCAAAGGGCGGCTGATCCTGCCCCAGCAGCAGGTGCTGCGGGACGTGCTGGACCGGGGCGGCGTGGCTGTGACGGCCACCGAAAAAGAACTGCCCCGGGCGTTTGCGGCACTGAAAGAGCTTCCGCGCCTGGTGGTGACCGACAGCCAGGCTTTTAGTGAAGTGGCAGCTTTTGTGCCCGATTCGGTGCCGCTGACGTCGTTTTCCATTTTGATGGCGCGGCATAAAGGCTTTTTGGAAGAAGCCGTGCGTGGTGTTACCGCTTTATGCCACCTGCAAGACGGGGATACGGTTCTCATTGCCGAAGGCTGCACCCACCATCGCCAGTGCGACGATATCGGCACCGTGAAAATCCCCCGGTGGCTGCGGTCGTACACCGGTAAAACCTTACAGTTTGTGACAACGTCCGGCGGGGAATTCCCCCAGGACCTGACGCCGTATGCGGCGGTACTGCATTGCGGCGGCTGTATGCTCAACGACCGGGAAGTCATGAACCGCATGCGTTTAGCGGTAGACAGCGGCGTGCCTTTTACGAATTACGGCACCGCCATTGCCCAAATGAAGGGCATTTTGTCCCGTAGTTTGCAGCCTATTCCGGAAGCGGCGGGCTGGCTTTTGCAGGCATAAAAATCACAGGGAGGATGAATTATGGAAACCCGTGTAGCCCTGCTTTCCATTATTGTACACGACCCGTCCCATGTGGACACTCTCAATGCTCTGCTGCATGAATATGGTCCCTTCATCATCGGGCGCATGGGACTGCCCTACCGGGAAAAGGGCATTCATATTATCAGCATTGCCATGGATGCCCCTCAGGATAAAATCAGTGCTCTGGCGGGCAAAATCGGGAAGATTCCCGGTATTACCAGCCGGGCGACCTACGCCAATATGGGGGAGAAGAAATCCTGATTGTAAAAAGGCAAAGAAAAAAGCCGGTGCTTTTTTAAAGCACCGGCTTTTTTTATCCATTTTACAGAGTGGAATAGCCGTAGCTGTTTGCCAGGGAGTCAATCTTC
>CAJKJS010000170.1 GCA_905200265.1 uncultured Oscillospiraceae bacterium | reverse complement strand
GTATGCCGTGACGAAGCAATATCATCCCGAAGCCATGTCGATGGAAAAATTGTTTTATGCCAATAACAAAACAACAGCGATCGGGGTGGCAGAAGCCCGTGGCGTGATCCTGCTGGCAGCCAAACAAGCCGGGGTACCTGTTTTTGAATATACTCCTATGCAGGTCAAACAGGCCGTAACCGGGTATGGTGGGGCCCACAAACCCCAGGTACAGGAAATGGTGCGGCGGCTGCTTTGCCTGCAAAGTGTTCCAAAACCCGACGATACCGCCGACGCCCTGGCGTTGGCCATCACCCACGGGCAGGCAGCGGCCTCGCCCCTGCGCCGTACGATGTTGGCAGGAAGGAGATAATATGATCGACAGTTTACATGGCAAGCTGATCCATACAGAACCGGGTCTGGCCGTCGTAGAATGCGGCGGAGTGGGGTTTGCCTGCCAGATTTCGCAGAACACCCAGCGTCATTTACCGGGGATTGGGGAAAGCGTACAGCTTATTACCCGCATGAATGTGCGGGAAGACGCCATAGAATTATTTGGGTTCGTGTCCCGCAATGAAAGTGCCTGTTTTAAAATGCTGACGTCTGTCAGCGGGGTGGGCCCCAAAGCAGCGCTTTCCATTTTGTCGGAACTAACGCCGGAACAGGTGGCGGTGGCGGCTGCCAGTGGGGACAGCCGGGCATTAACCCGGGCCAGCGGTGTAGGGCCCAAACTAGCCCAGCGTATTGTGCTGGAACTGAAAGATAAAGTGAAAAAACTGGGAGGAGCAAGCGGCTCACCGGCTCTGTCCGGCGCTATGGTTCCTCCTGCAGGCCATGCCGAACAGGCGATCAGCGCTCTAGGTGTGCTGGGGTATTCGCCCAGCGAAGCAGCGCTGGTAGTCGCACGGTTTGATTCTTCTCTGCCGGTAGAAGAACTTATTCGGCTAAGCCTGAAAGAATTTGCGAAAAATATGCAACGGTAACACAAAGGAGCGTGGGGCATGGAATTTGAAAATACGTCTTCCGAGCTGGATTTCGAAAACCGCATGGTCGACCCGGCCTATAATCCCGAAGATGCCGCTGTGGAAAACCCGTTGCGTCCGCGTACCCTGCAGGAGTACATTGGCCAGGAAAAGGTAAAAGAAAATTTGGCGGTGTATATGAAAGCTGCCAAAGGTCGTGGGGAATCCCTGGACCATGTGTTGCTGTATGGTCCGCCCGGGCTGGGCAAAACGACACTGGCCGGTATTATTGCAGCCGAAATGGGTGTGAACTTGCGCATTACGTCGGGACCGGCCATTGAAAAGCCGGGGGATTTGGCGGCACTGCTCACCAATTTAAACCCCGGTGATGTGCTCTTTATCGACGAAGTGCACCGCTTGCCCCGTACCGTGGAGGAAATTCTGTACCCGGCTATGGAAGATTTTGCCCTGGATATCATTACGGGCAAGGGACAGATGGCGGCTTCGTATCATTTGCCGCTGCCTCACTTTACTTTGGTAGGGGCCACCACCCGGGCAGGGCAACTGACGGCTCCGCTGCGTGACCGCTTCGGTGTGGTGCTGCGGCTGGAACTGTATTCCCCACAGGAACTGGCGCAAATTGTCACCCGCAGTGCATCCATTTTGGGAATTCAAACAGAACCGGGCGGAGCGCTGGAAATTGCCCGGCGGTCCCGTGGAACGCCGCGAATTGCCAACCGCCTGCTCAAACGGGTACGAGATTTTGCCGAAGTTATGCACGGCGGCGTGATTGACTTGCACGCGGCACAGTTGGCACTGGACCGTATGGAAATTGACCCTTTGGGACTGGACGCCGGCGACCGCCGGATGATGACGGCCATGGTAGAACATTACGGCGGCGGCCCGGTAGGGCTGGAAACGCTGGCTGCGGTTATCGGGGAGGAAGCCGTCACCATTGAAGACGTGATTGAACCGTATCTGATGCAGATTGGTTTTCTGGTGCGCACGCCCAGAGGGCGTGTGATTACTCCTCAGGCCTGCCGCCATTTAGGGTTAAAAGTGCCCGGTGGGCTGCCTGATATGGACGAACAAGAACAGCAAACGCTTTATTAAACCGCCGCCGGGCACTGGGCCTGGCCGCCGGGAACGGGCTTTCAAAGCCCCAATACAGGAGGAACCGATATGGGAAGACTTTTTGGAACCGATGGTGTGCGTGGGGTTGCCAACCGCGACCTAACGCCGGAACTGGCGATGAAAATCGGGCGGGCTACCGCCTGTGTGCTCACGGATAGCGGGAATCAACCCCGCATTTTGATCGGCTGTGATACCAGAGCCTCCGGCGACATGCTGCAGGCGGCGCTTACCGCCGGGCTATGCAGCGTGGGGGCCGACGTGGTATTGCTGGGTGTGGTACCTACCCCGGCGGTGGCCTATTTGGTGGGGAAACTCCATGCCGACGCTGGGGTAATGATTTCCGCTTCGCATAATCCCTGTGAATTTAACGGCATTAAGATTTTCAGTGGGGAAGGGTACAAATTGCCCGATGCCCTGGAAGAAGAAATTGAAAATTTGGTGTTTGACGAAGAAAATCTGCCGGAAGCGCCTATCAGTGGTGGCGTAGGACAGGTAAAAGAACGGTACGACGCCATTGACCTGTATGTGGACCACATTGAACAGTCGGCGCCCAACCGCCTGGATGGGCTGCGTATTGCCATCGACTGTGCCAATGGTTCGGCGTCCCGTACAGCGGAACGTGTTTTTACCGATTTGGGTGCAGAATGTCACATGTTGGCTTGTGAGCCCAACGGCGTCAATATTAACGATGAGTGCGGCTCCACCCACATGGAAAATCTGATGGATTTTGTGGTGAAAAACAAGCTCGATGCCGGTATTGCCTTTGACGGCGACGCCGATCGGTGCCTGGCTGTGGACGAAAACGGCCAAATGGTGGACGGCGATTTTATGATGGCCATTTGCGCGCTGGATATGAAATCCCGCGGCGTGTTGCGTCACGATACCGTGGTGGGCACGGTGATGACCAACATGGGATTTGTGCGGTTTTGCCGGGATAATGGCCTGAATTTTGTGGCTACCAAAGTGGGCGACCGGTATGTATTGGAAGAAATGCTGCTGAAAGGATACACGTTTGGCGGGGAACAGAGCGGCCACTATATCTTCCGGGAATTTGCCACCACCGGCGACGGGCAGCTTTCCGCCGTGCAGTTTTTGAGCATTTTGTCCCGGCGCCATGCCCGGCTGTCGAGCCTCATTACTGTGATGGAACGGTACCCGCAGGTGCTGATCAATGTGCGGGTCAGCAATGAAGGAAAACGCCGGTTCTATACCGACGCCGACGTGCGCGCAGCCGTTCAGCGGGCCGAAGCCCTGCTAGGGGAAGACGGCCGGCTGCTGGTACGCCCCAGCGGCACGGAACCGCTTTTGCGCGTGATGACGGAAGGGCGCGACCATGGATTGATTACCCGGGTGGCCAACGATGTGGCCGATGTCATTCGCGACCGGCTGGCCTAATGAGCCTGATGTAGAAAAGAAAGGATGCCCGATGAGAGCAGCAGAAAACTGGAAAGACTATGAACTGATGGATACGTCTTGTGGGGAACGGCTGGAACGGTGGGGTACGGTCACACTGATCCGTCCGGACCCCCAGATTATCTGGGAAACCGAAAAACGCGATCCCCGATGGAAAAATGCCGATGCCCGGTATGTGCGCTCCCGCTCCGGGGGCGGTCATTGGGAAATGAACCGATCGGTGCCTGAAAGTTGGGCGATTCGGTACGGGAAACTCACGTTCCGGCTAAAAACCATGGGATTTAAGCACACAGGGCTTTTCCCGGAACAGGCGGTGAACTGGGATTTGACCGCTCGGCTCATCCAAAAGGCTGGACGCTCCGTAAAGGTGCTCAACCTGTTTGGCTACACCGGAGCCGCCACCCTGGCGTGTATGGCGGCCGGTGCCCATGTAACCCATGTGGATGCAAGCCGCGGTATGGTCTCCTGGGCGAGGGAAAACGCTGCGGCCAGTGGTCTTGCCGACCGTCCGGTGCGCTGGCTGGTGGATGACTGTCTGAAATTCGTCCAGCGGGAACAGCGCCGGGGCAACCGGTATGACGGCATTATTATGGACCCACCGTCGTATGGACGGGGGCCCGGCGGCGAAGTGTGGAAGCTGGAAGAACAGCTGCATATGTTGCTTTCGGCTATTTTGCCCATTTTGTCGGATGATCCGCTGTTTTTCCTTCTCAATTCCTATTCAGCGGGATTGTCTCCGTCCGTGATGCAGTACATGCTCAGTGTACAGATGAAAGACCGCTTTGGCGGCACGGTGTGGGCCGATGAAATTGGGCTGCCGGTCACGTCTACAGGGTTGGTACTCCCCTGCGGCAGTACCGCCGTGTGGCAGCAACACAGCGAAAAATAAGGAGAAAAGC
>CAJKJS010000169.1 GCA_905200265.1 uncultured Oscillospiraceae bacterium | reverse complement strand
GGGGACGAGCTGGCCGCCGTCAGCGAAGGCGGCAGCACGAAAGCACCAAAAAAAATCCTGACCCAGGTGGAGAAATAAAAATAGTTTCTTTTAAAAACAAAAGAAACCGGCGGACGCCCCAAAAAGGGGACCGCCGGTTTTTTATGCCCCAAAAAAAGGGGTTACAGGCTATGGAGCGCCTGACGCAGGGTGCCGGCGCTTTTATGCAGCAGCGCCCGTTCGTCGGGGGTCAGCGCCAGCGTTAACGTGCGGCGCACGCCCTGACGGCCGATAAGACACGGCAGCCCCAGTAAATCGTCGGGCCGCAGGCCATACGCTCCGCCCGCGTGGGTGCTCAGGGTGAGCACGCTCTGCTCGTCGTCGAATACCGCGCGGATAATGCGGGAAAGCGCCATCCCCACGCCGTAGTACGTGCTGCCTTTGGCGCGGATGATCACCTGGGCCGAATCCCGCACCTGGCGGCTGATGGCTTCCAGCGCCGGGCGGTCCGGGGCGCCGGGCTGGCCGCACAGGGACAAAATAGGCCGGGTCGCCAGTAGCGCCTGGGACCAGGGGACAAATTCGCTCTCCCCGTGTTCCCCCATCACATAGGCGTGCACGTTCCTCGGGTCTACCCGGAAGCTCTCGCCCAGCAGATACCGCAGCCGGGCGGAATCCAGCGTGGTGCCGCTGCCGAACACCCGTCCGGCGGCAAAGCCGCTCTCTTCCAGCACCACCCGGGTCATCAGATCCACCGGGTTGGTGGCTACCAGAAAGAGCCCGGTAAAGCCCGCTTCCACCGCCCGGCGGGTGACGGTGCGCAAAATGTCCGCGTTGCGCTGCAGGAGCGACAGCCGGCTTTCCCCGGGCTTTTGGTTCACCCCGGCGCACAGTACCACGATATCCGCCTGAGGCAGGGCGTCGTACCCCGCGGCCTGCATGGTCATGCGCCGCGGCGCAAACGGCAACCCGTGGTTTAAGTCCATGGCTTCGCCCTGGGCCTTTTGTTCATTGAGATCCAGCAGCAGCAGTTTTCCCGCCAACCCCTGATTTAAAACGGCATAGGCACAGCTCATCCCCACCATGCCGGTGCCGATAATCGCCAGCGTGCGCTGGTCGTCGCAGCGTGCTTGCATCGGAAAATAGCCCCCTTTTCTGCCCCGTATGAACGGGGGCCGGGTTCCCCCGGCGTTACTTGGTTTTAGTATGCGCCGTTTACCGGGGGGCTATACATGGGGGTTACAGGGTGCGCTCTTTTTGTACGTGGGCGGACAGCGCGGTGCCCGACAGAGACGGGGAGAAAACGGGCATGTCGATTACCCGTACTTCTTCGGCCCGGGGACCGTGGGACAGTTCCGCAATACAATGGCCGTCCCCCGCATAGGCAATCGAGTGCCCGATGGCGCTCCATCCGGCCCAGGGACCCCGGGGCACATCGCCCACGTTGGAGACCCCGACAATGCCCATGTGGTAAAGCTTCGATAGTTCCCCATAGGGCGTGTGCCATTCCTGCCCATAGGGGGCGGTGAGTTTTTCCGGCGGCACGGCCCAGGCGGTGGGGGACAAAAGCAGCTGCACGCCCATGCGCCCTAACGAGTGCCCAAGGCACAAACTCTCCTGTAAATTGTCGGCGCAGATGGTCATGCCCACCCGGCCAAAAGGCGTGTCGATACACGATAGGCTCATGCCCGGGGTATACATGCCCTCCACATCGGAGAGGACGTTAATTTTCCGGTGGCGCAGGCGGATGGCGCCGGTGGGGTCAAACAGCAGGGCGGTGTTATGAAGATGTTCGCCGTCCTTTTCCGTCATACCGGCGGCGATCCACACGCCGGTTTCTCTTGCCAGAGCCGAAAAATGGCCGCTGATGCACCCGGGCACCGGTTGGGCCAGCCGGGGCGCACGGTCGTTGGCCCAGCCGAGGTCGCCGCATTCCGGCAGTACACAGATCTGGGCGCCCTTTGAAGCGGCCAGGCGCACGCCTTCGGCGCTGCGGGCCAGGTTTTCTTTTGCGGCATCGAAAACGACAAGGCTTTGTACCATGCCGATTTTCACAGTTTTCATGAGGGGTTGTCTCCTTTCCGGTGGGCACAGGAATTCCCTGTGCGGTTTAGCCTTATGGTAGCATATCCAAAAAGGGAAAACAAGAAGGAAAACGCCCCCGTGAAAAGGAGGCAGGCGGCTACCCAAAAAGAGGGCAGGCGGTCACCGGAATTTTTCCAGGCGATAGTGCCCTTCTTCGTCCCGTTCTTTTATCCCGTTTTTATACGTATACCCATATTTGCGGTAAAAGTCCACCGCCGTGATGGACGCCGGGATTTCGATGCGCTTTGCATGGGTAAACAGTTCGTCCTGCTCCAGCGTTTGAAGAATCAAAGACCCGATGCCCTTGCCGTGATAGGCGGGCAGCACAAAAATACCCAGCAAAATGCTCTCGCTTGGGCTGCCCCAATACCGGGCTATGGAACCGGTGCCCACGATGGTCGCGTCGGTTTCAAACACATACATGTGGGCGCTCTTTGCCAGGGCGCGCACTTTCTCTTCGGTATAGGTAGCGGCGAGCTGCTGCATGGCGGCAAGGCCGTAGTCTTTTACATTCACTTCGAGAAAATTGCGGATGATGAGGTTGTGGACAGGATGGGTGTCCGCCTCCCGAAACCGCCGGGCGGTAACCGGCATAAAAAGACCCCCTTTTTTCATGGACTTCTTTTCCTTATGATAGCAAAAAAAGCCGGGTTTGGCAAAAGTGACTGCTTGAAAGAAAAAGCCCGCCGCCCCCAAAAAGAGGCAGCAGGCTTTTTTGATGCAGGGGATGTTTCCCTTATGGGTTATTGGCCGGACTTTTCGTCCTTTTTGCGGCCGGTCACACGGTTGAGGAGCCAAATGGCGAAAATGACCACAATGGTGACAATGAACACCCCGGCCCAGCCCAGCAGCGCCTGGGGCAAAATGGCGAGGAATGCGTCGACATCAATATTCAAAAACATGCAGACAAACTCCTTTCTCTTAACCGAACAGGCTCAAAATCAGGCCGCCGGCGATGACCGAAGCGATCTGGCCCGACACATTCACGCCCACGGCGTGCATGAGCAGGAAGTTCTGGTTGTCTTCCTTCAGGCCCATTTTGTTGACCACCCGGGCCGACATGGGGAAGGCGGAAATGCCCGAAGCACCGATCATGGGGTTGATCTTCTTCTTCAGGAACAGGTTGAAGAGCTTGGCAATGAGCACGCCGCCCACGGTATCGAACACAAAGGCCACCAGGCCCAGGCACAGGATCATGAGGGTTTCCACCGTCAAAAACGCGTCGTACTGCATTTTGGTCGCTACGGTGATGCCCAGGAACAGGGTCACCAGGTTCGCCAGCACTTTCTGGGCCGTTTCCGACAGGCTGTCCAGCACGCCGCATTCACGGATCAGGTTGCCGAACATCAAAAAACCGATCAGCGACACGCTGCGGGGCGATACCAGCCCGGCGATGATGGTGATGATAATGGGGAACAGGATCTTGGTGGTTTTGGAAACGGGCTTAGACGCATATTCCATGCGGATGCGGCGTTCCTTGCGGCTGGTGATCAGCCGGATGACCGGGGGCTGTACGATCGGCACCAGGGCCATGTAGGAATAGGCCACCACCACGACGGCGCCGATGAACTGGGTATTGAAATAGTTGGCAACGAAAATGGAGGTGGGGCCGTCGGCCGCGCCGATAATGGCGATGGAAGCGGCGTCAGGCAGTTCGAAGCCCAGCAGCGTAGCCATGCAGAGGGTGAAGAAAATACCGAACTGGGCCGCCGCGCCGAAGATCATCAGTTTCGGGTTCGATAATAGCGGGGTAAAGTCGATCATGGCGCCGATGCCCACAAACAGGATCAGGGGGAACAGTTCGTTGGCGATACCGGCGTTAAACAGCACGTCGATAATGCCCGGTTCCGTCACACCGTCATACACCTGGTCCACCGCGCCGGACAGGGGCAGGTTGACCAAAATGGCGCCAAACCCGATGGGCAGCAAGAGGGACGGTTCCATGTTCTTTTTAATGGCCAGAAAGATCAGCACGCCGCCGATCACCCACATGGCCACCTGCCGCCAGTCAAGCCACAGCAGGTTTTCGTACAGGATCTCCAAAAAGATGACCTCCTCATAAAAACTGGTACGGGCAGCCGGCGGAACGCAGGCCCTTCCGCTTTATTGTGCCACCATCTGCGGGAAAAATAAAAAAAACTTTTACGACCCGTTCCCCGGGTTGTAAAAGTCTCGCTTTTTCATACAAGTGCGGGCCGGGTAAGGATACCGGCCGGACTGACGCAGATTGCAACGTTTTTGCCGGGGCAAAACCGCAAGCTACTCCCTTTTAGCCCCATTATAGCGAACGGGGGCGGGGTTTGTCAAGCGCTATCCCTTCCTGGATCGGATTTT